>JANPCT010000448.1:0-6027 GCA_031431095.1 Acidobacteriota bacterium
CGCGATCGATCGCGCGTCCGCGGTCTTCGCCGTATGCGATCAACTTCGCAAGCATCGGGTCATAGTGCACCGGAACGGCGGTGCCTTCCTCGACTCCGCTGTCGACGCGGATACCGGGACCCGAGGGCTCGCGATACAGGCGCAGCGTTCCGGCCTGCGGCAGGAAGCCGCCGTTGGGATCTTCAGCGTACACGCGGCATTCAATCGCATGGCCGCGCTGCGTCAGATCCTCCTGCCGCCAGGGCAGCGGCCGGCCGCTCGCCACCGCCAGTTGCGCGTGCACGAGATCGGTGCCCGTCACCAGCGCGGTGACCGGGTGCTCGAGCTGGAGCCGGGTGTTCATCTCGTGAAAGTAGAAGGTGGCGGGGTCTCCTTCGCCCTCGGGCAGAATCTCGATCGTGCCGGCGTTGCGGTAGCCGGCGGCTCTTGCGGCGTCCACCGCCGCGGCGCCCATCCGCGACCGGATGAGCGGCGTGAGCGCCGGAGACGGGCTCTCTTCGATGACCTTCTGGTGCCGCCGCTGGACCGAGCACTCGCGCTCGAACAGGTGCACTGCCGCGCCATGGTCGTCCGCGAAGATCTGGACTTCGACGTGCCGGGGCCGCTCGATGAGGCGCTCGACATAGAGGGTGCCGTCGCCGAATGCCGCCTGCGCCTCCCGTCGCGCCGCCGGAATGGCTTCCGCGAGCGCCGCGGGATCCAGCGCCGCACGCATGCCCTTACCGCCGCCACCCGCCGACGCCTTGACGAGGATCGGGAAGCCGACATCCGCCGCACAGGCCGCGACCCCCTCGTCGCTCTGATCCGACGGCGTGCGTCCAGGGACGACCGGCACCCCGGAGCGCTCCATCAACTGCCGCGCGCCGATCTTGGAGCCCAGCTGCTCGATCGCCGCCGCGGGTGGTCCAACGAAGACGAGGCCCGCGTCCACGCAGGCCGAGGCGAAGGCGGCGCGCTCGGAAAGGAACCCATACCCCGGATGAACCGCATCGGCGCCGCTGCCGCGTGCCGCGTCGATCACGGCCGCGATATCCAGATAGCTCTCCGCTGCCGGCGCCGGACCGATCCGCACCGCGATGTCGGCCGCGCGGGTGTGACGCGCCGTCGCGTCGGCATCGGAGTAGACCGCCACGGTCTCGATCCCCAGCTCGCGGCAGGCCTTGATGATTCGGAGGGCGATCTCCCCCCGATTGGCTATGAGGAGCCGCGTGATATCCATGCGGGGGGACGCTTCTCCAGGAAGGCCTTCATGCCGTCCTGGCCTTCCGCCGACACGCGGCGTGCGGCGATCGCATCGATGGCGTACGCGGCCGCACTCGTCGGGTCGTGCGTGGCGACTTCCGCGATCAACTGCTTGGCCGCCGTCATGGCGCCGGGCGCCGAGGTCATCAGGTCGTTGACGTATTTTCCAACGACGCGATCGAGGTCGTCGACAGCGGCTACCGCGTGAACCAGGCCGAGCTCCTTCGCGCGCACCGCCGAAAATCTCGCGCCGGTCAGGAACAGCTCACGCGCCGCCGATCGTCCGATCTTCGCGAGCACGAACGGGGCGATGACGGCCGGCAGGATCCCGAGCTTCACCTCCGTGAACGCGAACGCGGCGTCCTCCGCGGCGACGACGATGTCACAGACGGCGGCAAGCCCGGCGCCGCCGCCGAGCGCCGCGCCGTGAATCCGTCCGATCAGCGGAATCGGCAGCCGATCGAGCGCGTCGAACATCGTCGCCATCGCGCGCGCGTCCCGCACGTTCTCCTCGTGCGTGTAGGCCACCATCTTCGACATCCACGTCAGGTCCGCGCCGGCGCAGAAAATCTTGCCCGCGCCCGACAACACCGCCAGGCGCGCGGGACCATCGGCGGAGATCGATTCGGCCCACGCGGTGAGTTCCGCGATGAGGTCTTCGTCCAAGGCATTGCGGACGTCCGGCCGATCGAGGGTGACGCGGACAACGGGGCCGTCCTGTTCAATTAGTAGCTGCTGCATACACTGCCCGGGCCGGTGCCTCTTCGGTTGTCGTTTCTTCGTGTCTTGAAGCCTTCGTGCCCAGCCGTCGGCCCGTTGCGCCCTCGTGTCCTCACATGCGGAAGACACCGAACTTGGCATCCGGAATCGGGGCATTGAATGCCGCCGACAGGCCCAGTGCGAGTGCCTGGCGCGTCGCCGCCGGATCGAGAATCCCATCGTCCCACAACCGGGCGGTGGAGTAGTAGGGGGAGCCTTCGCGCTCGTACTTGTCGAGGATGGGATCGCGGATCGCGGCCTCCTCCTCGGCTGACAGCGTCTTTCCCGCGCGCCCGAGTTGATCGCGCTTGACCGTGGTGAGGACGCCAGCCGCCTGTTCGCCGCCCATGACGGAGATCCGCGCGTTGGGCCACATCCAGAGCAGCCGTGGCTCGAAGGCGCGGCCGCACATCCCGTAGTTGCCGGCGCCGAAGGATCCGCCGATGACGACGGTGAATTTCGGCACGACGGAGTTCGCCACGGCGTGCACCATCTTGGCGCCGTCTTTCGCGATGCCGCCGCGTTCGTACTGGCGGCCCACCATGAACCCGGTGATGTTCTGCAGGAAGATCAGCGGCACGCCGCGCATGTTGCACAGCTCGATGAAGTGCGTCGCCTTCAGCGCCGATTCCGAGAACAGCACGCCATTGTTGGCGACGACACCGACGAGGAACCCGTGTACGCGCGCGAACCCGGTGACGAGGGTCGTCGCGTAGCGTTCCTTGAACTCGTCGAATCGCGATCCGTCCACGATGCGCGCGATGATTTCCCGCACTTCATACGGCGTGCGCGTGTCGGCACTGACGATACCGTAGATCTCGGCGGGGTCGTAGGCGGGCTCTTCGGGCGCGGCGACGTCAGCCGGGAGGTGCTTGACGGTGTTCAGCGTGCTCACGATAGTGCGGGCAATCTGCAACGCGTGGGCGTCGTCTTCGGCGAGATAGTCGGCAACGCCTGACAGCCGCGTATGCACGTCCGCGCCGCCGAGGTCTTCCGCGGTGACCTCTTCACCCGTCGCCGCTTTCACCAGCGGCGGTCCGCCGAGAAAAATCGTCCCCGTGCCGCGCACGATCACCGTCTCATCCGACATCGCCGGAACGTAGGCTCCGCCAGCGGTGCACGATCCCATGACGACCGCGATCTGCGGAATGCGTTCGGCGGACATGCGCGCCTGGTTGAAGAAGATGCGGCCGAAATGATCGCGATCGGGAAACACCTCGGCCTGGAGTGGCAGGTAGGCACCGCCCGAATCGACGAGGTATACGCACGGCAGCCGGTTCTGCAGGGCCACTTCCTGCGCCCGGACGTGCTTTTTCACGGTGACCGGATAGTAGGTGCCGCCCATGACCGTGGCGTCATTCGCGACGATCAGCACCTCGCGGCTCGAGACGCGGCCGATGCCCGTGATCAGTCCCGCACCGGGGGCCTCGTTGTCGTAGAGGTCGCACGCAGCGAGGGCGGATAATTCGAGGAAGGGGGAACCCGGATCCAGCAGCCCTGCCACGCGATCGCGCACGGGCAGCTTGCCCTGCTCGCGATGACGCTGGAGGTATTTCTCCCCGCCGCCCTGTCGCGCGGTGGTGACGCGCTGGCGCAGATCCGCCACCAGCGTCGTCATGCGCTCCTGGTTCCGCCGGAACTGGTCACTCGAAGCGTTGATCTGCGATTCGAGGCGCTGCATCAGAAGTGTGGGGCCATCCGCCGGATTATAGGTCACGACCATCGCCTTACCGGCAACCGGCCACAGCCCAGCCGTTTATAGTAGTATTTTCAGACAGTTGTCGGTATCTGGACGGTTGCCTCGCGTTGTGTATATATTGTGAGTCGTTATGGCGACACAGAAGCGCAAATACCGTGTTCTTGCGATCGATGACGAGCCGGCCATGATCGAGTGGCTGAAAATTTTGCTCGAACACGAAGGCTATGAAGTCCGGACCGCGATGATCGGCACGCGCGGCGAAGAGATCTTCAAGACCTGGAAGCCCGACGTTGTCGTCACCGACATGCTGCTCCCCGACGTGGACGGGCTGGAGCTGCTGCGCAAATTCAAGCAGACGCATTCCGACACGGAAGTCATCGTCGTCACTGGCCACGGGAGCGTTCCCAAGGCGGTGGAAGCGATGAAGGGAGGGGCGCACAGCTTCATCGAAAAGCCGATCGAGCCCGACACCCTGCTGGCGATGCTCGAGCGGGCGATCGAGCGCCGCGACCTCGTCAGTGAAAACCTGCTGCTCAAGCAGAAGGTCGAGGGACAGTTTCGCTTCGGCAACATCATCGGCAAGAGCAAGAAGATGCACGAAGTGCTCGAGCTGGTGGAGAGCGTGGCCGGGAGCGACGCCAACATCCTGATTCAGGGGGAGAACGGCACCGGCAAGGAGCTGATTGCCAACGCCATCCACTACAACAGCAAGTGCGCCAAGGGCCCGTTCATCAAGATCAACTGCGCCGCCATTCCGAAGGACCTGATCGAGTCCGAGTTGTTCGGGTACAAGAAAGGCGCCTTCACCGGCGCGCAGAGCGACAAGGAAGGCCTCTTCGAAATGGCCGAGGGGGGCTCGCTGCTGCTGGACGAGATCGGCGAGATGCCGCCGTACCTGCAGACCAAGCTCCTCCGGGTGATACAAGAGCGCGAGTACCGTCCGATTGGCAGCGACCGGATCGTGCGCGTCGATTTCAGGCTCGTGTGCGCGACGAACATCGACCTCGACGCCGCACTCCGGGACGGGAAACTCCGCGAGGATCTGTACTTCCGCATCAACACGATCACGCTGCGCGTGCCGCCGTTGCGCGAGCGGACCGAGGACATCCCCTTGCTCTGCGAGCACTTCCTCGAGAAATACAAGGCGCGTCATCAGCGTGGCGTCAAGTCGATTGCGCCGGCCGCCTACCACGTGCTCATCCGGCATCGCTGGCCCGGCAACGTGCGTGAGCTGGAGAACGTAATCGAGCGCGGCGTCCTGGTCTCGAAGGGTGCCGAGATCACGCCAAACGATCTGCCTGAGTCGCTGAGGTCCGAGACCTCCACCACCACGGAGTTTGTCATTCCACCGCACCGCACGCTCGCCGAGATCGAAAAAATGGCGATCCTCCAGACGCTGCAGCGCACCAACTGGAACAAGCAGGAAGCGGCGCAGATCCTCGGGCTGTACCGTCCGACTCTCTACAGCAAGATGAAGAAGCACGCGAGCCAGGACGGCGGCAAGTCCGGCGCGCGCCGCGCCGCCGCCTCCGTCTAGAAAGGCTCCCGCCTCGGCGCTCACGGCTGAGGCCTCGCGCCCCCTGAGCCTGAGCTCGTGCTCTGGCACGTCCCTTGATACGTCTCGAACAGTCGGCGGGCATGCGCGTCTGCATGCGGCGGGACTTGCCAAGGAGGGCGTCGTGGAAGAACGATCGCGTGTATTGCTGGCGACCATGCTCGGGGCGGTGGCCGGTGGGGTGTGGGGCTGGTTGTATCTGACGCAACAGGGTGCGCGTATTCGCACGCAGATCGAGCCGAAGCTCGACGACTTCGTGCGCGAGCTCGGCAACGTACGCGGCACCGTCGAAAAAGCCAGGACCGCGGCGAATGAAGGCTGGCGCTCCTTGAACGACATCACCGGCGGAACCGGGGGCGCCCAGGGGCGCTGGTCGGCATAGAAGGGGTATGACGATGGCCGATTTGAGCTCTTTGTCGGTGCCACTGTGGATCATGGCAGTGGTCAGCCTGCTGCAGGCGCTGCTCGTCATCGGGATGGGCATCGCGGGCTACATGCTGTATTCGCGCGTGACCACGTTGATGGCGGACCTCGAGGCGCGTCAGATCGCGCCGATGCGTGAAAAAGTCGAGGCGATTCTCACTGACGTCAAGGCCATCACGGCGCGCGTCAGCCAGCAAACCGAACGCGTCGATCAGGCGATCAGCGGTACGATCGAACGCGTGGACGACACCGCCTACCGGGTTCGGGCGGGCGTGAACGACAAAGTCAACCAGGTGGCCGGCATGGTTCGCGGCGTGCGCGCCGTGATCATGTCGCTGCTGCACAAAGA
>JANPCT010000449.1:0-4777 GCA_031431095.1 Acidobacteriota bacterium
CCCTGCTCGGGGCTCGGGGCTGGGCTCAGGTCGCTGCGCTCGCTCGCGGGGGGCAGTGGTGAGTAGGGGGCAGGGCGTTTTTTGAGCGACGACGAGTTCATGCGGGCGGCGCTGGAGCTTGCGGGTGAAGCGCGGGAGCGGGGCGAAGTTCCGGTTGGTGCGGTGCTCGTGGTTGATGGCGAGATCGTCGGGCGCGGATTCAATCAGCCTGTCAGTCTGAACGATCCAACGGCCCATGCGGAGGTCGTCGCGCTGCGCGACGCGGGGCGCCAGGCGGGCAACTACCGGCTGCCGGGTTCGACGATGTATGTGACGATCGAGCCCTGTCAGATGTGCGTCGGCGCGATGGTGCATGCGCGGGTGGCACGGGTGGTGTACGGCACGCCGGAACCGAAGGCCGGCGCGATCGAGTCGGCGATGCGGGCGCATGAACACCCGTCGCTGAACCACCGGCTCGAAGCCACCGGCGGGGTGCTCGAGGAGGAATGCCGGGAAGTGATCCAGGCGTTCTTCGCAGAGCGAAGACAGTAGCGCCTGCAAGCGCGAGCCGGAGGGCGCGCGCAGCGAAGGTGGGGAAGGTCGAGGAGCCCACCCGAGCGAAGACGTTAAGGAGAGGTACCGAAGTGGTCGTAACGGGGGCGCCTCGAAAGCGTCTTGCCGAGTAATCGGCACGGGGGTTCGAATCCCTCCCTCTCCGCCATCTCTATCAACCAGAGACACCCATTAAATACCGGGTGTTGTTGAGCCGATGCCTACATGCAACCGTGGCGGGTTGCGCCTCAGCGCCTCTTATCTAAGTAGTCGTTCTTGAGGTGTTTGGCGAATGCCTCTGCCGCCGACTGAAAGTTGCCCTTCTTAACGTTGTAGGCGTACAGCACGGCACTGCTCGTGTTGTCGACCACCTGAATCGTGCCTGAAAACTGGGTGAACCCGGTCAGCGCGTCACTCGCGAACGATAGCCAGAATGGGGTGCAACTCGATGCAGTTCTGGGATCTGCCACGCTGCCCATGTGCGAAGTCGTAGAACCCGACGCCTCTGACGCGCACCATTGTTCCGACGAGAGTGGACGGTGAACGGTTGTCGAGGAGCACCCTCCACATTGCGTCTGCGGCGGTAAGGGAGGAAAAGTGCGGTGACATCACCGCCCCGACACAGAGGATGTCGGCAAGTTCCGCGACAACTGTAAAGCCGGGGACCTTCGGATCATCAAGGGCAACGTGATAGTCCCGGTCGGCCTCATGCGCGACGTACGTAATTCGCCCCGTGAGCTCGAAGACCTTGAACTCTTCGGTGAAGGCGCGGCGGTCCGGGATGTCATTGCAATGCGTGGCAAACCCGTTCAACTCCCGAAGGGAGATTGGGGTGACCGCGGCGACGTTGACGCTCCCGGCATCCTGGTCCGAGAGTGTCTTGACGAACCACCGCTCCACGCCACAGGCGAGGCCGGGCGTCTCAGGTCGCGATGGAACGGTGGGCGCCGTGACCGTACTCCCGCCTCCACACGACCAGAGCGACCCAGCGAGGGTAAGGCACCCCAGCGCGGTGACCCATCTCACTCGCGTCTGATGGCTGGCGTCGCGGGCGTCAGTCCTTGACGGCGAGCATCGCCAGCAACGATCGTCGGGATTGTCAGCCGATTGCACGTCGGCTCCTTCGTTTATCGCTCTCAGCCCTTCGCCTCCAGCGCTGCGCGCCACTGTTCCTGCGTTCCGACCAATTCGTCCCGAGACTTGCACACCTGCGCATGCGGTATTGGCGCGGGCCGTGGCCTGCGCGCGTAGCGATGGCTGCCCGCCTCGAAAGCGTCTTGCCGAGTAATCGGCACGAGGGTTCAGCCGGTCCAGCCCCGCCGCGCGGCGCCAGCCGATGAGGCGTCGATGAGCGGCCGCAGTTCGTCCAGCACCAGCCGCACCCGCGCCCGCTCCGGCTCGCGAAACCGCCGGAACGGCTCGGCCATGACGTCGTCGCAGATGCCGGACACGGCCAGGGCACCCTTGATGCCCTTGATGATGGCCGAGCTGTGCCGGCCGATCCGGTACAGGCCTTCGCTCACGCGCATCACGATCGCGTGCAGCTCGCGCGCCCGCGCCACGTCGCCGATCCGAGCCGCCTCGAAGAGGCGGACGTAGAGGTGGGGAAACAGATTGGCGCCGCCGTTGACGCCGCCGTGTGCGCCGGCGAAGACCGCATCGGCAAGCATCTCCTCCGGTCCGACCAGCACCGGCCAGTCGGGCCGATGCGGGAGCAGGGCCAGGACGCGATGGAGGTAGATCATGTTGGCCGAGCTGTCCTTGAGTCCGATGATGCGCGGCTCGTCCATCGCGCGCCGCAGCGTCTCGAGTTCGAACGACACCTTGGTCAGCGATGGCATGTTGTAAAGAAAGACCGGCAGGGGTAACTCGGGCACGAGGTGACCGAGGTATTCCTGCAGCTCCGGCTGGCCCTCGGGCAGATAGTAGGGCGGCGCGACCACGAGCGCGGTGGCGCCGGCGTCGGCTGACCAGCGCGCCACGTTGAGCGACTCCTGGAACGCCGTGTCCGTGATGCCGACCAGCACGGGCACGCGGCCGTTGACCTGGCGGCACGTCCGTTCGATGACCTCGCGGCGAAGGCGATAGCTCAGGCTCGGCCCTTCGCCGGTGGTGCCGAGAATGAATAGCCCGTGCACGCCGCCGGCGAGGATGTGCTCGATGAGCCTCTCGAGCCCCGCCTCGTCGAGCGTGTCGCGCCCCGAGAGCGGCGTGACCATCGGCGGGATGATGCCGTGATACGTGGCGAGCGTCACGATTGCGCCTCCGCGCGCGGCCGGATCAGCAGGACGATGACAATCGACAGCAGTGCCACTGCCGTGAAGCAGCCGAAAATGATCGGCAGCGCAACGCCCTGACTTCGCAGGATGCCAAAGCCCCAGTCGCCGAATCCGCCGCTGGAAATGCTGACGAAGTTCATGATGCCATAGCCGGTCGCCTTCAACTCAGGTCTGGTGACCTGACAGAGAATTGGCATGTTGTTGGTGTCGAACAGGCCCCAGCCGATGCCGAACAGGATCAGGAACAGCACGGCCAGCGCGAGCGTGTCCGGATTGCCGAGGCCGAACAGGGCCGGCAGGAACAGCGACATGCCGATGGCGCTGACGTAGATCCGGCCCCGGTTCGTGCGCCGGCTCCACTTGTCTGCCAGCACACCGCCGGCGAGCGCACCGATGATGGTGGCGCATTGCACGTAGAGCACCGCGATCACGCCCGCCCGTCCCTGCGAGAGATGGAACTGGTCCTTGAGGATCACCGGCATCCAGTCGCGGATGACCCAGCCCGCGATCGCCGGCAGCGTGAAGTAGAGGACCAGGAGCAAATAGTTGCGATTGCCCAGCAGCTCGCCGAGCGCGCGCCTGGGCGTCAGCACCCGGCCATCGGCCGCCGCCGGCCGCACGCAATCGCGCAGCAGCCACAGGAGCGGCGCGGCGTAGGCAATGCCGAGGATGCCGGCGAGGCTGAAGGCCCATCGCCAGCCGAAGTCGGGAGCGTCGGCCACCACACCCGCGAATCCGCCGAGAATCAGGCCGAAGTAGATGCCTGTCTGATGCAGGCCCACCGCCCGCGATCGCGTGGCGCCAAGGTGATAATCCGAGATCAACGCCAGCGCCGCCGGAATATAGAAGGCCTCGCTGACGCCCATCAACGCCCGGGCGGTCACGAGCTGCTCGTAGGTGTGCACGTGTCCGGTCCACCACGTGACGGCCGACCAGACAAAGAGGCTGCCTGCGATCACGCGCCGGCGGCTGAAGCGATCGGCAATGAAGCCTCCGATCGGACTGAGGCCGGCATACACCCACTTGAACGACGCCAGCACGAATCCCCACTGCGCGTCGGAGGCGATGCCGGTGATATCCCCCACCATCGACGTCTTCATCGTCGCCAGCATCTGCCGGTCGAGATAGTTCAGGAGCGCCACCGGCACGAGCAGGCCGACGACGAGCCAGGCGTAGGCGGGGGTGCGCACTGATGCGGCACCGGAGGACGGCGACATCGACGCCATCAATTCCAGCCGCGACCGCGCCGGCGATCGCCACAGACGTTGACGTCGATGCCAAGCGCCTGCGCCAGAGCGGCCCTGGTCATCAGGCACTCGTCGGCCGCGGCGGCGGTGGCGCCATAGGCCACCTGCACGTGATTGGCCTGATGCTTCGCCATGAACTGGTCGCGCGACACGCCGTAGGTGACCGCATGCATGATCGGCCACTGCGGCGTCGTGCCCTGCCAGCGGCGCTCGGTTTCGTCGCGCGGCAGCGCGACCGCGGCGCCGCGGCCGATATCCATGTGCAGCGCCTCATCTTCCACGTAGATGCGCGACCAGACGATCTCGCCCGGCTTGCTGATGCCGCGCAGCGTGGCGCCGCCATTCGGAAAATACATCGCCGGCTGGCGAAAACCCTCCGCGCCCTTCCATCCGCCGATGAAATGCGCGGGCGGCGCGGCACCGCTGATGAGGAACACCCACACGTAGTCTTCGCCGAACTCCGCGCCCCAGCGCACGTCGTGCAGCGTGTTCTCCACCGGCTGGCCGAGCGCGGCGTGGACGCGCTGCGTGAGCAGTCCGTCGAGCCCGGCGCATTCGTCCACTTCGTTGAAGTGCGTGACGGGCTTGCCCGTGTAGAGCACGCGCCTGCCGTCGCGCGACTTCACCGGCGGACGGTCAGCGTTGTTGAGCGTGCCTTCGACGAGGTCGCTCGCGGGCAGCAGGTCCTTAAGCCCCTGCTGATACTGGATGCCGATGGCG
>JANPCT010000450.1:0-3267 GCA_031431095.1 Acidobacteriota bacterium
GCCGAGACCGCGCGCCAGTCCACGCACGAACGCGGTCTTTCCGGCGCCGAGGTCGCCGTAGAGCAACACCACGTCTCCGGGACGCAGCGACGCGGCGAGCGATTCTCCCGCCGATGCCGTCTCCTCTTCGCTATTGGTCTCGAGCATCGCGCCTCGTGCACACCTCGAACAGACGTTTGCGCTTACTGTTCTCTGTCTTTCTTCACGCGCCGCCGCGCCGTCAACTCCAGCACCGCGTCCCCAAGGCGGCCGGCGATGTCGCTCGGCAGCAGGGCCACGTCACCTTCGTCGGCTTCGGCGAGATCGCCAGCCGTACCATGAAGGTAGACGGCGAGTTTGCACGCGCCTTCCGGATCGAGGATCTGGGCGAACCAGGCGGCAATCATCCCCGTGAGAAGGTCACCGGTCCCGCCTGTCGCCATCCCCGCATTGCCGGTGAGATTCACGAACGATCGCCCCTCGGGGCCGGCGATGATCGTGCGATGTCCCTTGAGGACGACGTGGACGCGGCGCGCCGCGGCGAACTCGCGCGCGTGTTCCAGCCGATCGGCCTGCACCTGCTCGATCGTGAGATTGAGGAGACGCGCCATTTCACCGGGATGCGGGGTGATGATGACGTCGACGCCATCGCGCCCGGTGAGACGCTCCGGATCGCCAGTGAAGGCGTTGAGCGCGTCGGCATCGAGCACGAGCGGCGCCCCGGCCCGCTCGACGATCGCCTGGACGAATGCGGACGTCGATGGATCCTGTCCGAGCCCAGGGCCCATGGCGATGATGTCGGCTTTCAAATCGAGCACGCGCTCCACGGCGCTGAAGTCAATCGCGCCGCCGGCGGTTTCCTCCAGGCCTTCGACCATGTACTCCGGCATCATCGCCGCCAGCGTCGCCACGCACGAACGAGGCGTCGCGATCGTCACCAGACCGGCGCCCGATCGAAGTGCGCCGACCGCGGCGAGGTGCGCCGCGCCGGTGCGTCCGAGCGATCCCGCAATCACCAGGACCCGGCCAAAATCACCTTTGTGGGAATCGGCCGCGCGCGCCGGAACCAGCTCGCGCATACGCTCGCGCGTCAGAAGTTCCAGCCACGGCCCTTCCAGCTCGTCGATCACCGCGCCGGGAATGCCGATGTCCGCGATGACGAGGTCCCCGCCGTAGGCATCGGCAGGCGGCAGGATCAACGGTATTTTCGGCGCCGCCAGCGTTACCGTCATCGTCGCTTCGATCGCCTCCCCTTCGAGTTCGTGCGAGTCCGCCGACACGCCCGTCGGGAGGTCGATCGCGACCACCGGCACGCCAAGCTCGTTGACGTCCGCCACCACGGTCTCGAGCAGGCCGGTCAGCGGTCCGTGAAACCCCGTTCCGACGATGGCGTCCACGATCACATCGCACTCCGAGATTTCGCTGAAGTGCAGCTCCCAGTCCTGGGCACTCGTAATCTCGACGACGGTGAGACCCACCCGCCCGAGGATCTCGAGATTGATCCGCGCGTCGCCGCGCACGTCGGCGACACTGCCGAGCAAAAATACCGCCGCCTCTATCCCGCGCTGCGCCAGGGTGCGCGCCACGACGAATCCGTCGCCGCCATTGTTGCCGCGGCCGCACAGCACGCCGACCTTGCTGCTGGCGAGGTCGTCGAAGGCCGACTCCATCGCCGCGACCGCCTGGCGCCCGGCGTTCTCCATCAGCACGATCGAGGGCAGCCCGACGTCGTCGATCGTCTGCCGATCGGCTTCCCGCATCTGCTGGGTGTTGAGAACTCTCATGCGCAGTTCACAGTCTACTGTTTGCGGTTAGCCGTTAACAGGCCGGAGTGCGCTGGTTGTGCCGGCGTCCGTGCGTCCTCAATCCCTATGCTAGGATCGGCGCCTATGCAGGGAGCGGTCTACGTGAACGGGCGCATCAGTCCGGCGGACCAGGCGGTCGTTCCGGTGTACGACCATGGATTCGTCTACGGCGAGGGCGTCTATGAGACGCTCCGCACCTACAATCTCGTGCCCTTTCTCTACGATCGGCACATCGCGCGCCTCCGCCGCTCCGCCGCGCGGTTGCTGCTGACCGTTCCGTTCGACGATGCGACGCTTCTGCACTGGATCGAACAGACGATGGCGGCCGCGGCGTGCGACGATGAAGCCTATATCCGCGTCCTGCTGACGCGCGGCGTTGGTGACTTGAACTACGACCCGGCGACAACCCCGACACCGACCACCGTCATCATCGTCAAGCCGCTCGAGCCGCCCGCTCCCGCTGTCTTCACCGCCGGCATCCGGATTTCACTCGTGGAGATGCTGCGCAACCATCCGCGATCGGTGAACCCGGCGATCAAATCGAACAACCTCCTCAACAACGTGCTCTCGATGCAGGCCGCCTATCGGGCAGGCGCGGAGGAGGCGTTGATGTGCAACTACCGCGGCGAGCTGACCGAATGCTCGCAAGCCAATTTCTTCATGGTGCGCGGCGGCGTCGTATTGACGCCGCCTTCGGCGGCGGGGCTGCTCGAAGGGGTGACGCGTGCGTTCATCTTCGAACTTGGCCGCGAGATTGGCGTGGACGTCCGCGAGCAGGTGCTCCTGCCGGCTGACCTCGACACCGCGGACGAGATGTTCATCACGTCCACGACGCGCGAGCTGAGTCCGGTCGTCAACGTCGACGATCGCCGCGTTGGCGCCGGCACGCCGGGCCCGGTGACCAGGAAGCTCCTGGACCTCTATCGCCGCCGCGCCGAAGAACGCTCCCGCCCGGCCGTCAGGCAGGCGTGAAGCGCGCGTCCGTCAGGCGTAGGCTTCGATAGGCGGGCACGCACAGACCAAATTGCGGTCGCCATAGGGATTGTCGATCCGCGCGACCGACGGCCACACCTTGTTGGCGCGCACCCACGGCAGAGGATACGCCGCCTGTTCACGGCTGTACGGGTGCGACCAGGTGTCGGCCGTGACGGCGTCCGCGGTATGCGGCGCGTTCTTGAGCACGTTGTCCTTCGCATCGCTGCTGCCGTCGAGAACCGCCTGGATTTCGCGTCGAATGGAGATCAGCGCCTCGCAGAACCGATCCAGCTCCGCTTTCGGCTCGCTCTCCGTCGGCTCGATCATCATCGTCCCGGCCACGGGAAACGACACCGTGGGCGCGTGAAAGCCGTAGTCCATCAGCCGCTTCGCCACGTCCTGTTCGTCGACCGACGCCGTCCCGTTATGCTTGAACGGGCGCAGATCGAAGATCATTTCGTGGGCGACCCGGCCGTTATGGTTGGCGTAGAGCACGTCGTAGTGCGCC
>JANPCT010000451.1:0-4051 GCA_031431095.1 Acidobacteriota bacterium
GACGCCCGCTTTCTTCAGCTGCTCCATCGGGTAGTCGTTCCCCCCCGACTTCAGCAAGGTCAGGTAGCGTTCGCGCGCGCCGGCGTCGTCCCGCATGATCTCGCGCGACAGGCGCGCGGCGGACGCGAAGCAGGTCGCGTACTGGTAGACGTAGTACGGCGAGTTGAAGAAGAGCGGGATCCGCGCCCACGTCATGCCCGAGAGCGGGTTCATGTCGATGGCGTCTCCGTAGTAGTCCTTCAGCAGCGTTGTGTACGTCTCGGTGAGAATGTCCGACGTGATCGGGTGGTCCTGCTCCGCGAGGCGATGCGCGCGGAGTTCATAGTCGGCGAACATGACCTGGGTGAAGAACGTGCCGGTGATGTTGTCGATCGCGTGCTGCAGCAGGACGATGCGCTCGACCGGGTCGGTGGAGCGTTCCAGCATGTATTCGAGCAGCAGTGCCTCGTTCAATGTGGACGGGACCTCCGCGACGAAGATCGTGTAGCTCGAATAGATGAAGGGCTGCGTCTCGTGCGACAGGAGGGTGTGCATCGAGTGACCCATCTCGTGCGCCGTGGTGAACACATCGTCGAGCGTGTCGGTGTAGTTCAGGAGCATGTACGGGTGAACGCCGTACACCGGCGCCGAGTACGCGCCGGATCGTTTGCCTTCGTTCTCGTAGACGTCAATCCAGCGGCCGGTGAAACCCTTGCGCATCAGCGCCTGATAGTCGGGGCCGAGCGGCGCCACGGCGTCCACGATCCAGTCCAGCACCTCGTCGTACTTGTACTTCTTGTCCGTGGTGACGAGCGGAATGGCGAAGTCGTAAATCTGATACGACGGCAGCTTCAGCATCTGCCGGCGCAGCTGGTGATAGCGGCGAAGCGGCCCGACACCGGCGCGCGTGGTTTCGATCAGGTTCTCGACGACCGACGTCGGAATGTTGTCACCATGCAGCGCCGCTTCGAGCGTGCTGCTGTAGCCGCGGGCGCGCGCCAGGAACCAGTCGCGCTGACAGACCGCGTTGTACAAGGTCGCGTAGGTGTTGAGCGAGGATTTGTACAACTCGTGAAACGCGAGGAACGCCTTTTCGCGGTCCGGCTGCTCGCGCCTGGTCGCGAGAACGGCTCGGTACTGGCCGTAGGTGAGCTGCACTTCCTCTCCGTCCGAGAAGCGCACGGTGGGAAACTTCGCGTCCGACGTCGAGAGGGCCCAGTAGGCGTCGTTCGGTGACGAGGTCAGCCGGCTGGCGAGAGACATCAGGCGCTCGCCGGCTTCGTCGAGCACGTGCTCCTGCTGGCGATAGAGGTTCTCGATGGCAAACCGGTACAACCGCAGCCCCTCGTTCTCGTCCATCCACGCGCGCACGGTCGCAAGCGGAACCTGCAGCAGTTCGGGGCTGAACCAGGACGCCGCCTCCGACCAGCGCGCGAGCAGCAGCTGCACCTGTTGCCGGCGGGCGTTCAGCGTGTTGTCGCGCTGGTCTTCGTCGTACTGCAGCGACGGGTAGTACCAGACGCGATACGCGACCTGGTCCATCTCCTCGGAAAGTTGAAAGGCCTCGAGCAGGCGTTCCGGGCCCTGGCCAAGCGTCCCTTTCAATGAGGCGTAGAGATCGATTCCGCCCTCGAGCTTTTTGTACGCGACCTCCCACTCCGCCCAGTTCGCGAAGATGTCCTGGACGTTCCACTTGAAGCGGTCCGGGAGATCCGCCCGGGTTCGGGTGAGTGAGGCAGGCGAGCTCATCGTTTCGGCGGCCATCTGACGACTATAGCCCGGGCCGTTAGAGGCCGCTCAAAAGCTCGGCCGCACGCGCGCGGAAGTCGTCATGCCATTCATGCCCGCCCTCGAAGGTCAGCGTCACGACGCGCGCGCCTCGGCGCCGCAGGTGTGCTTCGTCCTTCCGGAGCTTCTCGTCCGAATACCAGGTGTCGCGACTGCCACGGGCGAGCAGGACCTGCGGGAACGACAACGCCGCATCGTCGAGCAGTTCGGGCGGGACGTCGCCGCCGAGCGCGAAGACCGCGTCGGCCTTGCGGGCGCCGAGCAGTGCGGCGCGAAATGCCATAGCGACCCCTTGTGAGAAGCCGCAGGTGATCAGTCGATCGACCGGCCTCCCGGCTGCGGCCTGGGCGATCGCGGCGTCGAGGTAGGCGACGTTGTCCACGATCGCCTGCTCTCTGTCCTGCCGTGTCATCCAGCTCGCGACGGTGAACTCCGACCGGCCAAGATAGAAGCGGTGAAGGGCTTGAACCGCGACCCGGGTCAGAGCCGCGCCAGGGGCGATGGTCTGGAGGTCCTCGATCATGGCTTCGGCGCTCTGCGCGTAGCCGTGGCAGCCGACGAGCAGCGTCAGCGGCGCATCCTGCGGGCCGTCGTCGATGAGCAGCCGGCCGTGCGTGGTTGCCGGAATGTTCAGTTCGCGCATGTGTGGATAAAGGCAGCGACGCCATCGAAGATGTCAGTCAGTACCGCATCCGGGCGCTTGCCGGCGACGGAAATGCGGACGCCGAAGGAATGATCGCCATCGAGGACCTCGAGGAGCGACGCGCGCGCGTTGAGGCGCGGCAGGATTCCACGGATGTCTGCCGCGGTGCCGAACACGTCGCGCGTGCCCTGAACGAAGAGCATCGGCTCGCGCACGTCGGGCAAGTGAGTATCGCGGCGCTGCTCCGGCCTGCCTGGCGGATGAAGCGGATAGCCGAGGAAGACGAGGCCGGCAAGACCGGGCACGTGCTGCGCCGCAACGTGTGACGCGATGCGCCCGCCCATGGACTTGCCGCCGATGAAGAGCGGCAGGCCCGCGAAAGCTGGTGCGGCACGCGCCGCCTCGATCGCGGATCGCCAGCGCCCCTCGAGCACCGGCGCCTTGTCGGGAACCTTGCGTCCTTCCGCCATGTAGGCAAAGTCGAACGTGGCCACGGTGATGCGTCGCGCCGCCAGCGCCTCCGTGGCCAGGAGCATGAAGCGGCTGCGCTGGCCGCCGCCGGCGCCGTGCGCCAGGACGAGACCGGCAACCGCGCGATCGCTGGGATAAACTGACAACATCGCAGGAGAAAGAATATGACACGCAGCAGAGCCGTCGCGGTAGCCGCCTTGCCGATTGCTTTCGTGATGAGCGCGGCGGTCGCGCGACTGCGGGCGCAGGACGTCACCCCGCAGCCGATGGCCAGCCGGTCGGGGATCGATCTCGCGGCGCTCAATCGCACCGTCAACCCGTGCGACGATTTTTACAAGTTTGCCTGTGGCGGATGGATGACGAACCATCCGGCGCCTCCCGATCAGCCCCGCTACGGGCGCTTCGAGGAGCTGCAGGAGCGCAACAACGCGATCCTTCGCGACATCCTCGATGGCGCTGCAAGGCCCGGCGCCGCGGCGGGCCTGACGAAGGTTGGCGACTACTACGCCAGCTGCATGGCCGAGCCCGCTATCGACGCCAAAGGAACCGCGCCACTTGCGCCGGACCTCGCGCGGGTGGCGGCAATCAAGGAGAAAGTCGAGATCCCCGGGGTCGTCGGTCACATGCACACCGTCGGCATGACCGGCTTCTTCGGCTTTGGCGCCGCGCCGGACTTCAAGGATGCGACGCAGGTGATGCTGATCTTCGGCCAGGGCGGCCTCGGCCTGCCCGATCGCGACTACTACCTCAAGGAGGACGCCAACTCGGCGAAGCTGCGCACCGAGTACGAACAGCACGTCCGCCGGATGCTGCAGCTCGGCGGCGATACACCCGCAGCCGCGGCAGCGGGCGCGAAGAAAATCATGGTGATCGAAACGGCGCTCGCGAAGAACGCCCTCGATCGCGTGGCGCAGCGCAACCCCACGAACATCTACCACAAGATGTCGCGTGACGAGGTCAAGAAGCTGATGCCCAACTTCAACATGTCGCAGTACCTCGAGCGCGCGGCAGCGCCGCCGGGAGACAGCGCCAACGTGACCGAGCCGGAGTTCCTCAAGGCCGTGGACCAGGTCATCGCCGCCACGCCGCTGCCCGACCTGAAGACATACCTGCGCTGGCACGTGATCCATTCCAACGCCCACATGCTGCCGAAACGATTCGTCGACGAGA
>JANPCT010000452.1:0-5266 GCA_031431095.1 Acidobacteriota bacterium
GATCCTGGTGATGCAGATGGGGACCATCCCGCACGCCGTCGTGATGGAATCGATGCGCACGTTCGCGGAGCAGGTCATGCCGCACTTCGCGGGGGCGTGAGCTCAGACGGCGGCTTCACCATAGACGCCGCGGTACTCGCCCGGCAGTTCCGCCGCTATCGCGCGCATGATCGTGTCGCTGTAGTCACGCAGCTGCAGCGCGGTTGGTGTCCCGGCGGCAAAGGTGATGGGGGGGCCGAGCCGCACCCGCACGGGCGCGCGCCGAAGTCGCCGCCACGAGTCGCCGAGCTTCTCCTGGCCCCATGTCGCCATCGGCACGACCGGTACTCCCGCACGGCCGGCGAGATAGCCGACGCCGGTGTGCGCGCGCGCGAGACCTCCGGGACTGCGGTGTCCCTCCGGTCCGAGCGCCACGATGCCGCCGGCGCGGAGCACGGCAAGCGCCTGGTCCAGCGCGTCCTGGTCTCCTGCACCGCGCCTGACATAGATGGCGTGGCCAACATCCGAGAGCAGCCAATCGACAAGGCGCCAGCGCCGCAGCTCGTCTTTCGCGAGCATGATGGCCGGCCGCGGCAGCACGGCGAGCGCGAGCGGAATGTCCATCGCGCTCAAGTGGTTGACCGCGAGAATTGCGGCGCCTGTCGCCGGAATGCGGTCCAGCCCTTCGACGCGCAACTCTGTTGTGACACGGAGAACGGCAGTCAGGCCTGACCTGATGAACCGCTGACGCTTCGACCACCGGCCGCGGTCGTCGGGCTTCTCATCCACCGCATCGTGATTCCCGGCGCCGAGAGGCACGGTTCGGATCAACAGCATCGGCGCCGGCATGACCGAACGTTCCGGCAGAGGGGGAGGCTCGATCGCGATGGCCTCCATGGCGAGCGGAATTTCGGCCGGCGCGCGCGGCGACGCGGCGGCCTCTGTCGCGTTCGAGGATGGCTCGAGTACCTGTTCCAGCGCGAGGGCCGCCAGTGCATTCATCGATACTCCCTGGAGAAGCTTCACGACCGTCAGCTCCAGTCCGAGGTCGATTCGCAGCGCCGTCATCAGGTCTACCGCGATCAGCGAGTCGAGCCCCAGTTCCGTGAGCGCGCGATCGGGGTCGATGCTGGCGTTCGAGGCTCCGAGCACCCGCGCAATCTTGTCGCGCAGGTATTCGTGCAAGCGCTGCTCGCGCGTCGCCGGATCCGACAGATCCAGCGCCGCGGTGCCGCGCCGCCGCTGCGGCGAACCCGGGGTTGCGGCGGCGGCGAAGCTGCGGAAGCGCGGCGAGGTTGCGGCCGTCGGTGAGGCGACCGCCCAGCGGCTCCAGTCGAGCCGTGCCGCCATCACCGCCGTGCATTCGTGGTCGAGCGCATGCTCGAGCACATCGAGTGCTTGCGCCGGTGTAAACGCCAGGTAGCCCTGTCGGGCCAGGTAATCAGAGAGATCCTGCCGGCCCGACACGTAACCGACTCCGGACAGGACACCCCAGGCGACGCTCAGACCTGGACGTCCGCAGCCGCGGCGGTGGTGTGCGAGTGCGTCGAGATAGGCGTTGGCTGCCGCGTAGTTGCCCTGCAGCGGGTTGCCAAGCAGGGCGGCGATCGACGAGAACATGACGAACAGATCGAGCGGGTCGCCCGCCGTCTGCGTGTGCAGGTTCCACGCGCCGGCCATCTTTGGCGCCAGCACCCGCTCGAACCGCGGCCAGTCCATCTGGTCGAGCCGGCCGTCATCGAGCACCATGGCCGCATGCACGACGCCGCGCAGTGGCGGCATCGTGCTCCTGATCGCGTGCAGGATGCGGCTGACGTCATCCGCGCTCGCGATATCCCCCTGCACGACTTCGATCCGCGCGCCGCTGGCGCGCCGCAGGCCGTCGAGCCGCCGCACCGTCTCAGGGCCAGGCGCTCGTCGTCCGGCGAGGACGAGCGCACCAGCGCCGCCCTGCACCAGCCGTTCTGCCGCTGCCACGCCGAATCCGCCGAGCCCTCCTGTGATGAGGTAGGTGCCGTCGCTCCTGAAGCGGGGCGCGCGCGCCGGGGCGGCGGTGATCGCCACGGCGGGATCGTCCAGCGTCAGCACGATCTTGCCGACATGCCGCGCCTGAGCCATGAAGCGCATCGCGTCCTCCACCTGGGAGATCGGCCACACGCTTTGCGGCAGCGGCTGCAGCCGCCCTTCGTCGAACCGTTCGGCGACCTCGCGCAGCAGCGTGCCGACGAACTCCGGCCGCTCGACGCAGAGACGATCCAGGTCGATGGCGTGCAGCGACAGATTCTTCCGGAATGGCAGCAAGCCGATGCGGCCGTCCTCGTAGATATCGCGCTTGCCGATCTCGAGAAAACGGCCGAACGGTCGAAGCACGCTGAGGCCCGCCGCGAGCGCATCACCCGCCAGCGAGTTGAGGACGACGTCGACGCCTTCGCCGGCTGTCGCGCGCATGATCTCGCCGGCAAATTCCAGCGATCGTGAATCCATCACGTGCCGGATGCCCAGCGAGGCGAGGTGCGCGCACTTCTCGGGCGTGCCGGCGGTGGCGAAGATCTCCGCGCCAACGTCGCGGGCGAACTGGATGGCCGCGAGCCCCACGCCTCCGGTCGCGCTGTGAATCAGCACGCGCTCGCCCTTCTTCAGCCCGGCGAGGTGATTGAGGGCGTAATGGGCGGTGACGAAGACACAGGGGACCGCCGCGGCCTGGCTGAAATCGAGCGACGCCGGCTTGCGCGTCAGCAGCGACTCCGAGGTGACGCCGTTCGAGCCGAATGCCCCCGGCACGATGCCCATCACCGCGTCGCCGATCGCGAACCGGCTGGCGGCGCTACCAAGCGAGAGGATGGTGCCGGCGGCATCGAGCCCGAGCTGCCGCGAACCGAACGTGGTTTCCTGCTCGAGGCCGGGAATCGTTCCCATCGCGACCATCACGTCACGGAAGTTGATCGACGCCGCGGCAATCGCGACTTCGACCTGGCCCGGACCCGGCCTGACGTCAGCGCGATGCTTGAACTCGAGCGTCTGGAGCGCACCCGGCGTTCCGATCCGCGCATTCCAGCATTCGCCCGGCTCCGGCGATCGCGCGACAGCCGGCGCCGTAGCAGTGACGGCCATTCGATGGAGCCTCCGCGCGAACCTAGCGCCGCGCCGGAACGCCACTTCTTCCTCGTACTCACCGCCGAGCACTTCATGCGCAAGGCCGTCGATGTCTTCTTCGCCGCGCGACTGGCTGATATCGATCAGGCGGCAGCGCAGCTCCGGGCGCTCGCGCATGATCACGCGGCCGAGCCCCCACAGCGACGATTGAGCGGGCGCCGGCAGGCCACCGCCAGCTTCGCCTTCCTGCGCGCCGGCCGTCACCAGCCAGAGCTCCGGCTGCCCGGGCGCTCCGGCAAGTCCGCGCACAATGGCGAGCGCAGTGCCGCAGCCCGTCTCCTGCGACGCCAGCAGCGACGCAGGATTGTCCGCCTCTTCTACGTCCAGGCTGCGAAGGTGGAGGATCCCGGTGAGCGGCGCGGCCCCGTCCGCCGCGAGCGCTTCGAACAGTGCGCTGATGTCGGACGCACTCTCGGGCCGGCAGCAGAATTCGTGGGAGCCGAGACGCGCGAACCGGTCGCCCGTGCGCACCAGGGTGCAGTCCGCGCCTGCTGCGCCAAGCCGCGCGGCAACCGACTGTCCGACGCCTCCGGTGTCGGCCACGATGACCCAGCGGGCACTGCTCGCGGCAACGGGGCCCGGCTGCACCGGCGCTCGCGCAACGAACAGCCGTTGCGCGGCTTCGCCCGGATGCCGCGAATCAGCCACCGTCACCACATCGCCGAAGCCGGCGCCGCGGAGCTGGGCCTCCCAGCGCGCGCCGCTCATGAGCGGATGATCGGGACGCGCGGCTCGATCCCGGAATTGCCACCAGCCGTCCGTCAAGCCGAAGACAACGTCCAGCCATGCCGGCTGACGCGTGATCTCGAGAAGAACGAGAACTCCGCCGGGCTCGAGCAGGCTCTTGAGACGCGCGAGCGCTTGCGAAATATCCGGCGTGGCGTGCACCACGTTTGCCGCCACGATCACATCGAAGCGGCCGGACGGAAGTCCCGCGGCCGGCGTGTCGGACTCGATGTCGCAGATCGCCGTCGAAAGAAAAGGAAACGAGGCGAAACGCTGTCTTGCGGCGTCGAGAAAGCGGCGGGACACATCCGTGAAGACGTAGGCGTCAGGGATCCGGTCGAGAGCCGGCAGCACCGCAGCTGTCGTCCCGCCGGTTCCGCCTCCGACCTCCAGTATTCTCAACGGCGACCCGTCTGGGACGGCGTGGATGATCGACGACACCGCACGCGCGGCCAGAGTGTTGTAGAAAGCCGAGGCCGGCGCGTCGCGATAAAAACGTTCGAGCAGCGCGAAGCCGTCTCCGCCAAAGAGGACTTCCTGCGCGCTGCGCGCGCCTTTGAGGTTCGCCGCGAGACTCGCGCCGCATCGATCGAGCAGATCGAGATGGATTGCGTACTCAGGCCAGCGGCTGCGGCATGCGGCCGACAGCGCCGCGGGGTTCCTGCTTGCCGGCAGGCGGATGACGGAATGGCCGCCTGGAGTGGCGGCCAGGACTCCCGACGTCTCGAGAAAGGCGAGCAGGCGCGACGCGAAGGGCCGCCGTGATTCCGGCACGAGTTCTGCGACGGCGCTGGATGCGATCTGCGCCCCTGCTGACAGCGTCCACCCGAGCTCCTCGAAAGCGCATGCGACGTAGGCTGCGGCCAATTCGTCGAGCGCTGGTTCGACCTCGCTGTAGTATCGGCCCCATCCCGATGCGTCGCTGAGCGCGTCAGCCTTCGTCACCAGATCTTCGGCGTCCAGGTGAAACGCGCTCACGGACGACGCGGCGCCTGCAAGCGGCGCCGGTTCCCAGCGATCTTCATAGAGCCAGTCGTCGATGGACTCGCGCGTCGCTGCCGCCTCGACAACCTGGCAGCGCAGTCCCCGCACCGACAACAGAATCGCCCCCTGGTCATCGACGATCTGCACGTCGCCGCTGACGTGGCGGTCGTCGCGCGAGAGGACGGCCGCGTAGCTCCACGCGCCGTGCGTCACCGGCTGTCCATAGCGCACTTCGTCGATGCCGACGGGCAGGAACAGGTGGTCCCGCTCGTCCGGATGCGCCGATGCAGCGGCCCCGATCAGGACCTGCAGCGCCGCATCGAAGAGAGCGGGGTGCACGAAGTAGTCCTCGTCACCCGACAGCGGCGGCGGCAGCGCGATCCGTCCGAGAGCTTCGCCGCTGCCCGCGACAAGATCCTCGATA
>JANPCT010000453.1:0-1620 GCA_031431095.1 Acidobacteriota bacterium
GGCTCGGGATGGCGCTGGTGAATGCCGGCACCAAGGAAGCCATGGCCGAGGCCAAACCGCATTTCGAAGCGTACTTGAAGCTGGCCCCGACGGGCCAGTACGCCGATACCGCCAAGGCGATTGTCGCATCGATCAAGTGACCGATATCGCCCGCAACCTCGCCGCGATCCGGGATCGGATCGCGGCGGCGGCTCTGGCGGCGGGCCGCCCTTCGGGCGCAGTCAGGCTCCTCGCGGTTTCGAAGACATTCGATGCTGACGAGGTGCGGGCGGCATACGCCGAGGGGCAGCGCGACTTTGGCGAGAACAAAGTCCAGGAAGCCCTGCAGAAAATCACGCAGACGGCCGAACTGGAGATCAGGTGGCACCTGATCGGCCACCTGCAGTCGAACAAGGTGAAGAAGGCGGCCCCCGCGTTTGCCGCCATCCACGCGATTGACTCGATCGACCTGGTGCGGCGCGTCGACTCCGCGGCCGCAGAAGGCGGGGCGGCTCCGGACCTCTACATTCAGGTGGACCTGGCAGGAGAGACGACGAAGTTCGGCGCTCCGGAGGCGGACGTCCCGGCAATCGCGCACGAGGCGCTCAAGTGCCGGGCGGCACGCCTGAAAGGGCTGATGCTGCTGCCTCCCTGGTTCGACGATCCGGAACAGGCGCGCCCGTACTTCCGGCGTCTGCGGGAATTGCGCGAGCGGCTCGTCGCGGACGGGATCGGCCGCGCCAACGTGGAGGAACTGTCGATGGGGATGAGCCACGACTTCGAAGTCGCCATCGAGGAAGGGGCGACGCTGGTACGCGTCGGCACCGCGATTTTCGGCAAGAGGACTGTGAGGACCTGATGTTCGAGCGCACATCGCCCGTCGACGACCCGATCGCGCCGCAGCCACCCGAGCGCGTCATGCGCATCAGCCCCATGGACATGCGGCAGCAGCGGTTCAAGACGGCCATGCGCGGCTACGACCGCACCGATGTCGTCGCGTTCCTGACCGAGGCGGCCGACGACTACGAGCAGGCGATGCGCGAGATCGACCGCCTGCGCAGCGACCTGATGCGGATGGAGGCGCTGCTCTTCGAGCACCGCGAGCGCGAGAACAACCTCCGCGATACGCTGCTGACGGCACAGCGGCTCTCCGGCGAGGTGAAGGAATCGGCCAACACCGAGGCCAAGCTGATCGTGCGCGAGGCGCAGGGGCGTGCCGACCTGCTGATCCAGAAGGCACAGGTGCGGCTCGACGAGCTCGATCACGACTGCAACGAGCTGAAGCTGCGGCGCCGTGACGCGGAAGGCACGGTGGAAGCGACGATCCAGGCGTTGTATCGCGCCCTCGAGTTCATGCGCGATCAGGATCAGACCCGGACCGAGGAGAAGGTGCTCCTCCACCGGCCGCGCCAGGCCGACAGCCAGGCGCCGCCGAACAAGCCGATGCAGCCGGCGGACCTTCGTGTCGACGAACGCAAAGCCTCCAGCTGAGACCGTCCTCGACGTTCGCGTGATCCCGCGCGCCCCTCGCACGCGCGTGGACGGGGTGCGCGGCGGCGCGCTACTCATCCGCATCGCCGCGCCGCCGGTCGCTGGGATAACATCCCAGCGCTGTCGCCACGCATCGGCACCAACCCATGC
>JANPCT010000454.1:0-2247 GCA_031431095.1 Acidobacteriota bacterium
GGTTCGTCGAGCCGGAGAAGTCCTGCTTCCGCCTGCCGGAAGAGCTCAATCATCACCGGCACCTTCATCGTGCTGGCGGCGTGAAATTCCTTCTCAGGCTGAATCACCATGCCGCTGCGGCCATCGAGCGGCAGCAGCGCGATCGATACGTCCGGAACTTCGCGAGCGTCGTTGGCGCGCTCGCCGGCCGGCGAGGCGGCCCGATCGACAAGCGAGAGGATGCGTTTCTGCAGGTCGTCGGGAGCCTGGAGCGCAGGCGCACAAAGCCACGTGAGCAACAGCAGGCAGGGCATCGCACAAGTGTAATCTTGACGGATGGGAAGGGGTGATATCGCGGGAGCGCGGGTCATCGTCGCGGGAGCGGGGCTGGCGGGGCTGTCGGCTGCCAGGGCTCTCGAAGGGCGAGGCGCGCGAGTCACTCTCGTCGAGGCGCGCGCCCGCGTCGGCGGCCGGGTGTGGACCATTCGCGACGGCTTCGCTTCGCGCCAGCACGCCGAGGGAGGCGCCGACCTGATCGAAGGAGAGCAATTGCACGTGTTGTCTCTCGCGCGCGAGCTCGGGCTGAAGCCTGCTCGGATTCTTCGCAAGGGGTTCGGGTTCTACGGACCGGGCGCCACGGGCAAGCGCAGGGTCCAGGTTGGTCCGGGGTCATGGGCGGCCGTCGCCCGGATGCTGAAGCCGGAGATCGACGACTTCAAGATCTCGGAAGAGCGATGGGACGGCGCCGTTGCGGCGCGGCTGGCGCGCACTTCAGTTGCCCAGTGGCTGGAAAGCGTCGAGGCACCCGAGGCGTTCAGGTCGGCGATGCGGGGCTTCAGGGGCTTCTTCCTCGCAGACCCCGAGGATCTGTCGGTGCTTCCAGTCGTCGAGCAGTTCGCCGAGTCGGGCGCACCGGGCCGCAGCGAGATCTTCCGGATTCCTGGCGGCAACGATCAGCTCGCAACTGGGATTGCGAAGCGGCTGCGCGGCGCCATCCTGCGCGAAACGATCCTTCGTCGCGTCAGCTGTACTGCGGACGGCGTCGCCGTGATGGTCGACGACCGGAGTGGACGGCGGTCGGAGCTATCGGCCGAATTTCTCGTCTGCGCGCTTCCCGCCAGTACGGCCCGCGAGGTGCTGTTCGAGCCGGTCCTTCCAGAGGCGCAGCACGACGCCATGGCGCACCTGCGCTACGGCTGCGCGACGCGCCTGCTGTTGCAGTTCGAGCGCCGGTTCTGGCGCCGGGCCGGGCGCCCGATGGCCTTCGGAAGTGACATGCCCACCGGGGCGGTGTGGGATGGCAACGAACAACAGCGGGGTCCCCATGGCATCCTCAGCTTCCTCGCCGGAGGCGGGGCCTCGCCGGCGTTGCAGGACATTCTGGCGCGTGAAGGGGACGAGGGGGTCGTCCGCCAGATCGGATGGCTCGGTACGCCCGCCGGCCTCCTGGCATCCCGGACGATCGTGTGGGAAGACGATCCGTGGGCTCGCGGCGGCTACGCCTACTTCGACCCGTCGTTCGATCCGCTCTGGCGAGCATGGCTCGCGCGTCCCGCCGGACGCATCGTCTTCGCCGGGGAGCACACCAGCGTCAAGTCACAGGGCTACATGAACGGCGCGATCGAGAGCGGCCTGCGCGCGGCGGCGGAGATTGCCGCGATGCGCGCGCCCGTGCCGCTGTTGCCGGCCTGACCGGTTACGCGGGAGGGGCCGCGATGTCGACGAGCGAGTCCCACGTTTCCGGATCCTGCGAGACAAGCGTGGCGAGGTAGAGGGAGACGTCCTCCGCCGGAAACCTGGCGGCAAGCTCCGTTGCGGCGACCTTGACCTTCTCGCCGTCCGGCTTGGGCAGGTTTTCCTCGCTGATCAACCCGTTCTCGTGCGCAATCTCCAGCAAGTCGAGAAACGCACCCATCATCGGCCGCTGCCGCTCGAGATGGTAGTTCACCAGTACCCGCGCCGCGATCGCGTCGGTGACGTTGGGCAGCTGCGCGAGATACCTGGCTCGGCGGTCGGGCGCCAGGGTGATCACGCTGCGCGGACGAAACTTCATGTGAGTGGCGATGGCGGCCACTGCTTCCATCTGCTGGTCGGCGGAGTGTTCGTCGTCCCAGAACAGACCGGCCGCATCGACGCGGCGCTCCAGGGGCATGCGCCGCCACAATCTCGACGGCCTGAAATTCGACAGATCCCGATCCATCTCGTCATCTTAACTGGCTTCCGCCTCCGTACGAAAGCCGGCTCCGCGCATCATACGGGGGTGTGCAC
>JANPCT010000455.1:0-2453 GCA_031431095.1 Acidobacteriota bacterium
GCGGCATCGGCCGGCCGACCGGCTGGATCCCGCTGCCGGCGTCGGCAGCAACCCGCCAGAAGCATTTGGCGAGCGTCGTCTCGGTGGGTCCGTAAAGGTTGACGATTTCGCACGCGCCTGAAAATGCATCGCGCCAGCGGCGCACCAACTCGGCGGGCAACGGCTCACCAGCAAAAAACACCCTGCGCAGCGACGCCAGGCGCACCCCCCCCGGGACGTCGGCGAGCCACGCCTGCGCGAGCGTCGGGACGGTGTGCAGCACGGTGATGCCGGTCCGTTCGAGCCACGGCAGGATGCGATCGGCGCCGAGCTCCTCGGCGTCGGCGGGCGGCCGCAGGCACAGCGTCGCGCCGCTCGTCAGCGCCGTGAAAATCTCGCGCAGCACCACATCGAACGAAAGCCCCGTCAGCTGAGAATGACGGTCCCCCGGGCCGATGCCAAACTCCCGACGCTGCCACGTCACGAAGTGACTCAGGCCGCGGTGAACGCCGAGCACGGCCTTCGGAACGCCCGTCGTGCCCGACGTGAAAAAGATGTACGCGGGGTCGCCGTCGACGGGCAGGTTGCCGGGATGGGCGTCGGACGGCGCGGCGTCCGTGGATTCCGCCTCGGTCGCGAGCCGGGTGACGGGGCGCAATCCGGTCGAGAGTTGCTCCCCTTCGCGATCAGCGCCGCCCGACAGAAGCACGTGCACGGCCCGCGCTTCATCGAGCATCAGCCGCTGCCGCTCAACAGGGAGGCGCCGGTCCAGCGTCAGCAGCACGCCGCGGCTCAGCAACACGGCGATCATGCCGACGATGCAGTCGATTCCGGGGGGTCCGGTGACCGCCACCACATCGCCCGGGTCGATACCAGCAGCGCGCAGCCGCGCCGCGACGGCGCGCGCGCGGCGGCCAAGCATGCCGTAGGTCACGATCACGCCGTCCTGCTCGAGGGCGGGCGCGTCGGGCGCCTCGTGTGCCCGCTGGAGAATCAGCTCCGGAACGGTCGGCATCGTCAACTGCTCGATCGGAGCCGCGGGGTCGGGCAGCACGCTCTGCGTATCGCTGGTGACCAGCGACAGCTCTGAGATGCGGGCATCGGGCCGGGCCATCGCCGCGGTGAGCAGCTGCTCCAGTTGTCGCAGGACGACGCGGATGCGGACATCGTCGAAGAGATCAACGTTGTACACCGCGCGCAGGGTGAGCGCGTGCTCCCCCTCGACGACATAGACGGTCAGGTCGAACTTGGCGGCATCCTCGTCCGGTTGAATGAATTCGACCTGAAGGTCGCCCGCTCCGAACCGCAGCCGCTCGGGCCCGAGCATGTTGAACAGGACCTGGAAGATCGGGCTGCGATCGAGACTGCGCGCCGGCTGCAGTGCCTCGACGAGGCGCTCGAACGGCACATCCTGATTTGCGTAGGCGCCCAGTGAGGTTTCCCGCGCGCGGCCCACCAGCTCCGCGAACGTGGGGTCGCCGTCGAGCCGCGTCCGCAGGACCAGGGTATTGAGAAAGCACCCGATCAGCCCGTCCACGTCGGCGCGGGTACGGCCACTCGTGGGCGACCCCACTACGATGTCCGTCTCGCCGGTCAGGCGCGCGAGCGCAAGCTGGAATCCCGCGAGCATCGTCATCGCCAGCGTGGCGCCCTCGCGGCGGCCGAACGCGCGCAGCGCCTCGCTCAACCCGGAGGACAGCGCAATCGACTCGAGCCCGCCGCGGAAGGTCTGCTTCGGGGGCCGCGGCCGGTCCGTCGGCAGCTCGTGGCTGGGGGCCGCGCCTTCCATCTGCTTTCGCCAGTACGCGATCTGCTCCTCGAGCTGATCGCCCCGGAGCGTCTGCTGCTGCCAGCGCGCGAAGTCCAGGTACTGTATCGGCAGGGGGGAAAGCTCCGGCTGCCGTCCCTGCGCGAGTGCCTCGTAGATCTCCGCAAGCTCCCGAACGAACACGCGCACGGACCACGCATCGCTGACGATGTGGTGGAACGCAAGGGTCAGTAAGTGGTCGGTGGCGTGCACCCGGATGAGCCGGGCGCGGAAGATTGGGCCGCGCACGAGATCGAACGGGCGACGGCACTCCTCCTCGACCGCGCGGCGCATGGCTTCGCGTGCGTCGGCGCCGGACGGCAGGGCGAGGTTCTCGACGTCCAACCGTATGGGGACAGCGGGCCCGACCGACTGGATCGGGTTGCCGTCCACCGCGGTAAACGTGGCGCGCAGGACGTCGTGTCGCGCGCCGATCGCGTCAATCGCGCGTTCGAGGATGGGAACGCGCAGCGTTCCGCTCAGGCGAAGTCCGAATCCGATGACATACGCCGACGAACCCGGCTCGAGCTGATCGAACAGCCAGAGGCGTTGCTGCGGGAACGACAAGGGACCGGAAGCTGCGGATGTGGCGGCGGCCAGGGATCCCGCCGGGGCAGGGGTCTTCCCGCTCGGAGCAACGCGCTCCTTGAGAAGTCGAGCCAGCAGC
>JANPCT010000456.1:0-2524 GCA_031431095.1 Acidobacteriota bacterium
CGCCGCCGGCACCCTGCTGATGGCCGTGACCTTCACCATCACGTCGCTCACGTGCACGGCCGCCTTCATCGGCACCCTGCTCGTCGTTGCCTCTCAGGGAGAGTGGCAGCGGCCGATTGCCGGTCTGCTGGCGTATTCCGCAACCTTCGCGCTGCCGTTCGTCGTGCTGGCGATGGCGCCGCAGCTGGTCAGCCAGTTGCCGCGCTCAGGCCCGTGGCTGGCGCGCGTCAAGGTGATCATGGGATTTCTCGAGATCGCCGCGGCGATGAAATTTATGTCCAACGCCGACCTCGTCTGGTCCTGGGGTGTCGTCACGCGCGGCGTCGTGCTGGTCGGGTGGGTCTTGACCGCGCTTGCGCTTGCCGCCTATCTCCTCGTCGGCCGACCTCGAGGCGCGCGCCTCGCGGGCGTGCTGGTCACATTGGCGGTGGCGGTGTGGCTGGCGAGCGGCGTCAGCGGCCGCCGCCTTGGCGAGCTGGAAGCGTTCCTGCCGCCGGCGAGTATGTCAGTGGACGGTTCAGGTCAGTCGGGCGGCGAGCTGGCATGGGTGACCAACGATCTCGAGGCAGCGATGGCTGAGGCGCGCGTCTCGAGGCGGCGGGTCATCATCGACTTCACGGGCTACACATGCACCAATTGCCGATGGATGGAAGCCAACATGTTCACGCGCCCGGAGATTCGTGACGCCCTGCGCGGCTTCGTGCGCGCGCGGCTCTATACGGATGGTCAAGGCGCGATCTACGAGACGCAGCAACAGTTCGAGCAGCAGCGCTTCGCGACGGTGGCGCTGCCGCTCTACGCCATCGTCGACGCCGACCAGCATGCCATCGCGACATTTGCGGGCCTGACGCGCGATCCGCAGGAGTTCCTGCGCTTCCTGCGTTCCGCCGCGCCGGCAAACTGATCGCGGAGTCGCCTCCCCTCGAACCGCAGAGAGTGCTCGCTAGACGGTTCGGCGGCGCATCGCAAGAAAACCCGAAAGGGCCAGGAGCACCGCGAGGCCGATCATCGCCCACTCGGCCAGCGTCGGAACCGGCGCGCCCACGACGATGGCGTAACTGACGCTCGCGAAGCAGCCATTCGCATCAGTCCCGCGAATCGTCACGTTCGAGGTGCCGCTGGTGGTCGGCGTCCCGGCCAGCACACCCGCGGCCGTCAGGGTGAGCCCGGCAGGCAGCGTACCGGACGTCACGGTGAAGACATAGGGTCCGGTGCCGCCACTGCCCGTGATCGTCTGGTTGTAGGCCACGCCGATCGATCCGTTCGGCAGCGTTGCGGGTGTGAGCGTGATGACGGGGCACACCGCGGCGGCGGCGCAGAGCGATCGGTTGATGTTGTTCGTGTCCAGGGTCACCGCGCCGTTACGGGCAAGCGCGCGGCCGACGACCTGTGCGCCCGTGGTCAGTGTGATGCTCGTGAGTGCGAGGATGTTGCCGGCAAATGACGTAGCGGTGCCGAGCGTCGCCGAGCTGCCGATTTGCCAGAACACGTTGCAGGGTGTGCCCCCATTGATCACCTGCACGGTCGAGCTGCTGGCAGTGGTGAGCGCGCTGCCAACCTTGAAGATGAAAACGGCGTTGGCGTTGCCTTGCGCGTCGAGGATCAGTGGTCCGGTGAGCTGCGCCGCGGCGTTGAAGCAGTAGACGCCGGCGGTGAGCACCTTCCCGCCGAGATCCTGGCCGGTCAGGTCGAGCGTGCAGGCCTGCGGAGTGATCGCGTTATAAGCAATCGTCAGGGAAATCTGCGCCTGCGCGGCAATCGCGTTGGCGGCGTAGATACTTCCGCTGGTGACGACCCCCGGGGGGAACCCCACGACGGCCGAACCGGGGCTGACCCCGACGTCTCCGGTGATGACGCTGGTGCCGGTGTTGGTGACCGTCGATCCGCCCAGCACGGCAAAGCTTTGGGCGTTGCCCAGCGACGGCGCGGTCTGCGCCGTGACCGGGCTCGACGCGGCGGTCAGGACGGCGAGCAGCAAGCCCGCAACGAGGGTGAAGCGGGGGCAAGCCTGGCGCCCCGTTTGGATATCCATGTCGGGAGCATAAGAGGGAAGTGGATTCGCGGCTGTTCACTATGAGACACCGAGCTGGAGGGTCCGTGCACTAGGATGACGGTGGATGACTGTCCACGAGGCACCGGTTCTCTACTCTGCCGACCTCGGGGATTGCGAGGCCTTGGCGCGTCTCGACAGCTCAGCAATCGTCGACGCGTTCGTCGCCGCGCTCCAGCAGGCAGGCGCCACCATCGTGCAGCGCGTCTCGCACGCATTTCCGGGCGCCGGTCTGACCAGCGTGCTCATTCTCGCCGAATCGCATGCCGTCATTCACACCTGGCCTGAGACCGGCACCGTCAACATCGACATCTTTTCGTGTTCGACCAGGCTCAAGAGCCTCGAGGCCGTCAATGAGCTGAGCCGCTTTCTCGGCGCGCGCCGCGTCACGGTGCAGGAGGTGCCTCGTGCCGACGGACATCGCGCAGTCGTACCCGCACTCACAGGCGCGTAACTTCGCGCTGCGCGGCCTCG
>JANPCT010000457.1:0-3009 GCA_031431095.1 Acidobacteriota bacterium
GTGGTCACGTCGGTTTGATTCGCAGGTGTCGATCGGATCGATCCAAGTCGCGCCGGTTGCCAGCGGCAGTCGCATGTGCGTCATCGAGAGTCTAGCTCCGCTGGAAAGTGGCGGCATGTTGTGGTGCTTGTCGGCGGACACCAGCACCAGGTCCGGGAACATCTCCCCCGGACCGATCTTCAAGCCCGATATCTGTTGGTCGCCAATGTTGGCGGCGACCTCGTGTTTGCGCTTCAGCTTTGCCTGCAGAAGCCGGATGACGCGGTCGTGCTCGAGCTGCTCGCGGACCGGCCGAACCAGAATCGGACTCAAGTAACCTCCGGGAAACCCGGTATCGTAGCGCACTTGCCCGACCCATGTATAGGGATTCCGTCAAGGCCCCTAGCGCTGCGGCTTGACGCGGAACTCTTTTGACATCAGAATGATGCGGTGATTGCCGCGGCCGAAAGCCCGCTTGCCGAACCCGCCGTCAAAACAATCCTCATCGTGGACGACGACCGATCGGTCGCCGATACCTTCGCGCGCATGCTGAAGCTCGAGGGCTTCGAGGTCGCGACGGCGGTCAACGCCGAAGCCGGACTCGAGCTCGCCGACAACGTGCGCCCCAGTGCGATCATCCTCGACATGCGCATGCCGATTACGAATGGGCTGCAGTTTCTGAGGCAGGTCCGCGCCAAGCCGCACCTGGTCGACGTCCCGGTCGCAATCGTGACCGGCGACTACTTCCTGTCCGATCCCATTCAGCAGGAGCTCAAGTCTCTCGGCGCCGCCATCCGCTTCAAGCCGCTATGGCTGGAAGATTTGATCGCCCTCGCGAAAACCCTCGTCGCCTGACCTCGTGAACGATCGGTTTCTGCGCGCGTGCCGACGAGAGCCTGTCGACGCCACCCCTGTCTGGTTCATGCGTCAGGCCGGGCGCTACATGCCCGTCTACCGCGCCCTGCGCGAAAAGTACTCGCTCCTCGAGATTTGCCGCCAGCCCGAACTGGCCCTTGCTGTCACGCTTCAACCGGTGGACGCGATCGAAGTGGACGCCGCAATCCTCTTTTCCGATCTGCTGATCCCTTTCACCCCGATGGGTCTGGACTTCGACTTCGTCAAGGGGGAAGGTCCGTCGATCGAGCGGCCCATCCGCGACGCCGGCGACGTCGCGCGGCTGCGGCCCTTCGAACCGCGCGAAGCGCTGGCGCACGTCCTCGAAACGATCCGGCTCCTGCGCCAGGAGCTGAACGGCCGCGTGCCGCTCATCGGATTTGGCGGCGCGCCGTTCACGCTCGCGTCGTACGCGATCGAAGGCGGTCCGTCGACCAGCTACGCGAAGGCCAAGGCGTTCATGTACGCCCAGCCCGCCGCGTGGCATCGCCTCTGTGAGTTTTTCGCGCGCGTCATCGCCGACTACATGCGCGCGCAAATCGAGGCGGGCGCGCAGGCCATCCAGATTTTCGATTCCTGGGTAGGCCAGCTCTCGCGCGCGGACTACCGCGAGTTCGCGATGCCGCACACGCGCCGCATCTTCGACAGCCTCGCGGATGCCGGCGTGCCGACGATTCACTTCGGCGTCAACACCGGCGCCATCCTCGAAGACATCGCCGAAGCCGGCGGCGACGTCATCGGCGTGGACTGGCGCTCGCCGCTGGACGAGGCGTGGGATCGGCTCGGTCCCGGCCGCGCGATCCAGGGCAACCTCGATCCCGTGCGCCTGCTCGGCCCTCTGGAAGGGATGCTCGAGGCCGCGGATGACATCATGCGCCGCGCCGCCGGCCGGCCCGGCCACATCTTCAACCTGGGGCACGGCATCCTTCCACCAACATCGCTCGCGCACGTTCAGGCGCTCGCGCGGCATGTGCATGGCTGCCCAATGGGGTGAGCCCGTCGATCGATGTCCTGATCGTCGGCGCCGGCATTACCGGCCTGACGGCGGCTTACGAAGTCGCCCGGCTCGGGCTGCGGCCGCTGGTGCTCGAGGCGGGCTCGCGATCCGGCGGGTTGATCCTCACCGAGCGGCCGGACGGCTTCACGATCGAGGCGGGGCCCGACTCGGTCCTCACCAGCAAACCCGCGGCGCTGACGCTGGCGCGCGAACTCGGGCTCGACGCCGAGATCCAGCACGTTCGTCCTCCCGGCGGCGCGTTCGTGCTGCGCGGGCGCATGCTGCACCGGCTGCCGCGCCCCTCACTCCTCGGCATCCCGCAAAGCTGGGGGGCGCTGGCGCGCTACACGCTCCTGCCGCCCGCCGCGCGCGCGCGCCTCGCCTTCGAACCGCTGGTGCCGGCGCGCCGCGGCACCGAGGACGAATCGATCGGATCGTTCTTCCGGCGGCGGTTTGGTTCCGCCTCCGTGGACTTGATCGCGCAGCCGCTGCTCGGCGGCATCCACGCCGGCGATATCGAATCCCTCTCGATGCGGTCGCTCTTTCCGCGTCTGCTCGAGCTCGAGCGCGCTCACGGCAGCGTGCTTGGCGCGCCAGCCGCGCCGCCGCCGAGCGGGGTCTCCCCGTTCGCGACGCTGCGCCGCGGCATGGAGTCCCTCGTCGCCGCGCTCGAGCAGCGGATCGGCGCGACGGCGATCCGGCACGACACCGCCGCCCGGCCGATCGAGCGAACCGCCGCCGGCTGGCGCAGCGGTGCGGTCGAGGCGCGCGCGCTGATTCTCGCTGTGCCGGCGCATGCGGCCGCGATGCTGCTCGCGAACATCGATGCCGACGCGTCCCGACTGTGCGCGCAGGTCCCCTACGTCTCGACCGCGAGCGTCGCGCTGGCGTGGCCGCGCGCGGCGATGACGCATCCGCTCGACGGCACCGGGTTCGTCGTGGCGCGGCGGCACAGCGACGTGCGCATCACTGCGTGCACGTGGGTCTCCTCGAAATGGGAGCACCGCGCCCCGGCCGGCACCGTCCTGCTGCGCGTCTTTCTCGGCGGCGCGCACGACCCCGACGTCGTCTCACTCGATGACGAGCAACTGGTCGCGGCCGCGCGAACCGACCTGGCGCGGGTGCTCGGCATCACCGCG
>JANPCT010000458.1:0-4081 GCA_031431095.1 Acidobacteriota bacterium
GGGTATAGCCGCTGTCCACGTCGCGCTGAATGAAGGAGTAAGCGACGACCGACTGGGCCGATCCGATGTGGGTCCAGCACCCGCCGATGGCGTAGCCGGCAATCTGGGCCATGGCGAAGAGATGCAGCAGCGGCAGCTCGAGGTTGGGCAGCCCGCGCGACGCGAAGTCGGCGACGATGTTGTTGTCGAGGACCGCCGACAGGATCGTCGATCCGAGAAACTGTCCAAACGCCACGTGCGACGGCCCGAGCGCGGTGACGCCGTGACGGACGACCGCTTCGATGCGGTCGAAGAAGCCCGCCTCCGTGAGCAGCGTGATGGAGACGAAGAGAGGGAACAGGAAGTAGTACTCGGCGTACTCGGTGCGGGCCTCGCGCCAGGCCAATGCGCGCATCCGCGGGATGTCGGCAATCGCCGGAACGGCAAACAGGAAGCCCGCAAACGACGCGAGAAACAGCGGCACCCGCGGCTCGATGCCGTGCAGGACGAGCATCACGGCAAAGGGAATGATCGCCAGCCCGCCCATACGCTGGGCGTTACGGCGTTTCATGCCCAGATCGTCGACCACTTTGTCGACGGCGCGGGCCGCGCGAAGGGCGCCCTCATGGTCGCCCGCCGCATCGAGCACGTAGTGGCGATCGAGCGCGTCGGCGAGCTCCTCGCTGACGAAGTGACCGAGCAGCTGGGTCCGGACCGGCGCCGGGACGCCTTCGCGGACCAGCGCGATCCCGATCGATTCGCCGCCACGGACCCGCCCGAGCAGCGGTGCCGCGGCCTGCCCCAGCTCCGCCGCGTGCCCCTCAATCAGTTCGACCGGGGTCAGCACCTCGCCATGCCTCGTGGCCTGCAGGAACCGCACGTCCGCGACGTTGGCGTCGATCACGTCCATCGCGTCGATATCGATGCGCCGGCCGCGCAGGCGGCGGCGGAGCTGCCAGGCGATCACCAGGTAGGAGACGAGGGCGACCGGACCGCAGTAATAGAGAAAGAAATCGTTCCCGAGGTTCGGCGCGAGGTTGGCCTTCATGATCAGGTTGGGCGGCTCGCCGTAGGCCGAAAAGACCCCGCAGATCGTCGTCACCGCGGTGCACAGCATGATGGCGTAGCGGATCGTGGCCACCGGAGCCGCCGCGAGCATGAGGACAATGACCAGCGTGCGAATCGTCAGGCTGATGAGCGACACGCCGCCGAGGATCCCGGACGCGACGGCGACCGCCGCGGTCACGGCAATGACGGTGGGCTGTATCGCGCCGCGATAGCGCCGCAGGAGGACGTAGGTCACGCCCTCGAGGAGCCGCGTCTGCGCGACTACGGCGACGAACAGCGTCAACCCGAGGATGAATAGCATCGTATCGGCGTGGACCAGATCGTCGAGGCCGCGAAACGACAGGAGATGCCGGCGCAGCCAGTGCGACCACCCGACGCCGGCCAGCTCCTCATGCCACGCCGAAGTGCGCAGTCCGCAGAAGGTCGCGACGATGACGAGGAGCATGCCGTAGGTCAGGGCGTTCTTGTGCACCTGGTAGCGAAAAGAGCCGAGGATGAACAGCGCCAGAATCGTCGCCAGGACTTCGGCGCCAAGCACGCCCAGCGGGATCGTGGTGCCGCGTCCCGCGATCAGGATCGCCGCGGCGATGGCGGCGCATCCAAGGACGAACCACCGGGCCGGCAGCATGACGATGGCCGGTTCGTTCGCGTGTGAGGAAGCCACGATGGTCGCTCAGTATACGAGACGGCGCGCGGGTCGATGTATAACTGTGCGCATGACTGCCGACACGAAGGTCGCGCTCGACACGATGTGGGTGCTGATGACGGCCTTTCTCGTGTTCTTCATGAACGCGGGTTTCGCGATGTTCGAGAGCGGGTTGTGCCGGTCGAAGAACGCCGTCAACCTTCTTGCCAAAAACTTCGTCGTCTTCGGCGTCGCGTCCCTGGCGTTCTGTCTGGCGGGGTTCGCCCTGATGTTCGGCGACGGCAACGCGATCATCGGGCACGCGGGATGGCTGCTGCACGGCGCCGACAACAGCCCGGCGACGGGCGCGGCCTATCAGGGCGTCTACGGAGCGCTGTCCGCCGCCGGCGTGCCGCTTACTGCGAAGTTTTTCTTTCAGCTGGTGTTCGCCGGCACCGCGGCGACGATCGTCAGCGGCGCCGTAGCGGAGCGGATCAAGTTCAGCGCGTTTCTGGTCTTCTCGTTCGTCCTCGTCCTCGTCGTCTATCCCCTGGCCGGCCACTGGATCCGCGCCGGCTGGCTGGCCCGCCTGGGCTTCGTCGATTTCGCCGGCGCCACCGTGGTCCACAGCGTCGGCGGGTGGGCCGCGCTGAGCGGTGTCATCCTGCTCGGACCGCGGCTCGGCAAGTATCTTCCCAACGGCGATGCCAGACCCGTGCCGGCCCACAACATGACGGCGGCAACGCTCGGCGCGTTCATTTTGTGGCTCGGATGGTTCGGCTTCAATGCGGGCAGCACCATGGCGGTCGAACCCGAGGCGATCGCGCGCATCGCGTTGAACACCGGCATGGCCGGCGCGTCCGCCTGCGTGTCGGCGATGGTCGTGGCGTGGCTGCTGCTGGCGAAACCGGACCTTAGCCTGATCCTGAGCGGGACGCTGACCGGCCTGGTGGCGATTACCGGCGCCTGCGACGCGGTGGGCATGGCGGGCGCCGTCATCATCGGCCTGCTGGCCGGCCCGTTGACGATCTACTCCATTTTGTTCTTCGAAAAGATCAGGGTCGACGACCCCGTGGGGGCGATCAGCGTGCATCTCGTCGGCGGGGTGTTCGGGACGCTTGCCGTAGGGCTCTTCGCGACCGATGGGGGCCTCTTCCTCGGCGGCGGGTTCGCGCGCACGGCAATCCAGGCGGTCGGCATCGCCGCGGTCGGCGGCGCGACGTTCACGCTGACCTTTGTCGCGTGGTGGAGTCTCCGCGCCAGCATGGGCATCCGCGTGCCGGCCGCGGAGGAACTCGAAGGTCTCGATGCCAGCGCGCACGGGATCGAGGCGTATGCGGCGTTCGTGAAAGTCTCGCAGGAGTAACGACAGACATAATTGTCGTCTCAACGAAACGATCCAGACAAAAACGTCTGTTGACCGCAGCGCGGTGCCCACGGACCAGGCCGGCGGCACGCAAGGACGCACCGACGGCGCACCCGGTCAGGTGCCCGATCCAGACATTCACGTCGGTCCGAAAGACGATTACGACATTTTTGTCTCTCTCGGCACTGTCCCGCCGCCCCGCCGCGAATTCCGCCTGCGCGCTCAATGCCTTCCACATGAACGGCTTGTTCGATCGCCCGCGTCGCGGCGCGCACTGGCGCTGCTCTTGCTCTGTCGTGCCGCATACCCCGTTCGATTTCGACGTGGAGGCATGCGGCGCCGGGCCGCCAGGAGAAACAAGAGATGAGTAGACGCGCTGGTCTTTTCTGCAGGGTGGCATTCGCGATTGTGATGACGCTGGCGCTCACGCCGGTGATCGGCACCCAGATGGTCAGCGCTCAGACCGCGGCACCGGCAGGAGATCCATCCGGCGCCGCCACGGGAACCGCCAAGGACGTCCCGGTGAAGGACGCGGCGAACCCGACGCTGCCCGAAGTCATGGACACGGTCGGCCACAACAAGATCGCGATCAACTTGGTGTGGACGCTGGTCTGCGGGTTCCTCGTCATGTTCATGCAGGCCGGCTTCGCGATGGTGGAGGCCGGCTTCTGCCGGGCGAAGAACGCGGCGCACACCATGAGCATGAACTTCATGATTTACCCGATCGGCATGATCGGGTACTGGATCTGCGGCTTCGCGCTGCAGTTCGGTGGCGTCGGTCCGATCGCCGCCCTGGGCAACGGCACGGCGCCGCTCAATCATGAAGTGACCATCGCCCTGGCCGGCAAGACGCTGGGACTGTTCGGCGCGAAGGGGTTCTTCCTCACCGGCAGCGCTTACGACGCCAGCATCTTCACGCTCTTCCTCTTCCAGATGGTGTTCATGGACACAGCCGGCACGATCCCGACCGGAGCGATGGCCGAGCGCTGGAAATGGTCGGCGTTCGTCCTCTTCGGCTTCTTCATGTCGATGGTGGTCTACCC
>JANPCT010000459.1:0-6274 GCA_031431095.1 Acidobacteriota bacterium
GTAGAACAGATAACCGACCCACTGGTTGATCGCGGGGCTGGTTACCGGCACGCCGAGCAGCTCCACGAGCGCGGGGCGGACGATGAGCGGCAGCATCAGGAGCTCGTACGAATCGAACGCGAAGCCGATCGCCGCAATGACCGCGATCAACCACACTTTTTTCGTCATCTCTATACCTCGTACTTCGCGAGCGTGGCGCCGCCGGGAATCGATCCGGCGGTCGCCCGCGACACGATGAACATCAGGAGCGCCGAGATCAACGTCATCGGCACCACCGGCAGCAGCCCGAGAACCGTGGTGCCCGCCGCAATGCGCGCGACGACTTCTACGCCGCCCGGGGCCCAGATCGTTACAACCGACCCGGGCGGGGGGGCGGCCACGAGCGACTGCAGGATGGCGATTGCCGCGATCGCCGCAGCCGTCCAGAGCGTGACCGCCAGAGCACCCCACTTGGTGCTCTTCTTCCAGAACAGCGCTGCAATCAGCAGCGGCGAGAGCGCGGCGTACCCGGCAAACGCGTACTGGCTTGCGATGTCGAAGATCGACTGCGGCGCCGCCATGGCGATGGAATAGGCGACCACGGTGAGCAGGATCACGAAGATCCGCCCCGTCTGCACCTGCACGGCGGGACCGAACCGCGCCGCGCCGCCGTAGAAGGCGAAGACGTCCTCGGTGAACATCGTGGAGAGCGCCAGGATTTGCGAGTCGCTCGCCATGACCGCCGCCATCACCGCGGCGCCGAGCAGCGAGGCCAGCCATAGCGGCGCGTAGCCTTGCACCAGCTTCAGGATCACATCGTCGCCGCTTGCAGCCGCGCGAAGCTCCGTCCGCCGCTCGACGCTGAGCGCCGGCCCCTGTGTGGCGAGTGTCGAGCGCGCTTCGACTTTCGAGCGGATGGCCGGAAGGTCGACCGCCTTGTTGGCCGCCAGGCCGAGGAACACCGACGGCAGCCAGATGGCAAGCATGCAAATCGGATAGAGGATGACGGTCTTGCGGAAGTGCGACAGCCGTTTCGCCGTCAGGCAGAAGATTCCGATGTGGGGGAAGGCGAGCGAGGACAGGGGAATGAATGTGTAACTGAAGAAGTACAACGGCGAGACGCGCTCGCGCGTGAGCAGCGGCGCCGTCGCGGGCGCCGCGAGGAGCGATTCCATCGCGTTCGAGAAGCCGCCCATGCCGCGGGCGATGACGGCAACCGCGATTGCGCCGAACGAGAGGAACAACACCGTCTGAAATGTGTTGACCCAGGCGGTGCCGCGCATGCCGCCAAAGAACACGTAGGCCATGACGACGAACGACACGATTGCGCCGCCCAGCCAGTACGGCACCAGCCCGTTACTCACGGCGCGCAGCGTCGTCCCGCCCCCCATCACCGCGATGACGATGTAGGGCACCAGCAGCACCGCCTGCACCGCAAAGATGATCGTGCCGATGTGCCCGCACTCCCAGCGATCGCGGAACATCTGCACCGGCGTCATGAAGCCGTGCCGCTTGCCGAGCGCCCACAACCGCGTGCCGATGAAAAAAATGCCGAGCGGGATCACCAGCGCTGAGGAGGAGGCCATCAGGCCGTAGGTCACGATACCGTTGGCGAAGGCGTGCCCGGAGGCGCCGAGTATCGAGAACGCCGTCATGTTCGTGCCGAAGAGCGACAGCAGAAAGACGACGGGGCCGATCGTGCGTCCGGCGAGAAAGTAATCCTCGGCGTCACCGCCGCCGCCCCGCGTGCGTCCCGCAAACAGCCCGATCAACAAGACTACCGCGAGGTAGCCGAACACAACGACCGCTGCAACCATTCTATCCGGGGGGCTTCGTCCGGCGGGCCCCCTCGGCGTGCTCGCGGGCGTCCTCGAGATGCGACGGCCCCGCGTGGCGGACGATGTACCACATGAAGAGGGAAATCGCGACGGTGTAAGCGGCGTGGTAGAACAAGCCGATCGGCAGGAATCCGAAGACGAGCGGACGGGCGCTTCGCCAGAACCAGAAATCCTGGTGCAGCACGTACACGAGCGCTGTGACGGGCCCAATCAGTGTGAGGCGCAAGGACGCTATACTACGATGCGATGCCCCCTTCGCCAACCGCAGTGCCACCGGACTCCCTCGACGCATGGATGCGCGAGGTCGTCGACTGGCACTTCAACCCCGCCACCGGCACGCCGTTCTGGCTCGACTTTGCGCAGAAAGCGGGGTGGGACCCGCGTCGCGAGGTGCAGACGTTCGCGGACCTGCAGCGCTTCGGCGAGTTCCAGGACGAGTGGCTGCGCGGCGGCCCCGTGCAGCGCTGGATCCCGAAAGGGCTGCACGGCAAACCTATCTTCGTATTCGAAACCGGCGGGACGACCGGCATTCCGAAGACGCGAATCGCGTCGGAGGATTTCCGCACCGATTACGAACTGTTCAGCCGCACCCTGCCCGACGAACATTTCCCGCCGGGCGCCAACTGGCTGATGCTTGGCCCGTCGGGCCCACGGCGACTGCGGCTTGCGGTCGAACACCTGGCGCAGCATCGCGGCGGCATCAGCTTCTGCGTCGACCTCGACCCGCGCTGGGTCATCAAGCTCATTAAGAAGGGCTGGGGCGAGCACCTCCAGGCGTACAAGGACCACGTGATCGATCAGGCGGTGACGATCCTGCAAGCCGGCCACGACATCCGCTGCATGTTCACGACGCCGAAGCTCCTCGAATCGCTGGCGCTGCGGCTCGAGTCCATGGGAACCTCGATCCGGCAGATGGGCATCACCGGTATCTTTTCCGGCGGCACTGAATTCACGCCGCAGTGGAACCGCTTCGCTCACGAGGAGCTGCTCGACGGCGCCTACATGACGCCGACGTACGGCAACACGCTGATGGGGCTTGCCGCCAGCGCGCCGAGCGGCCCGGAGAACGGCTACAAGATCGCCTACTACGCGCCGCAGCCCCGCGCCGTGGTGGAGGTCGTCGACTTCGACGACCAGAACAAGGTTGTGGATTACGGTCAGACCGGGCGGGTCAAGCTGACGACGCTCACCAGGGAGTTTTTCATGCCCGGGTTCCTCGAACGCGACGAAGGCGAGCGGGAACCGCCGCACGACAAGTACCCGTGGGACGGTGTCAGCGGCGTGCGCCCGTACCGCAAGTTCGCGTCGACGACCACTGTGGGCGTCTACTGATTCGTTCAGTTGCAGGCTTGTTCACTCGAAGGAGTCGAAGGGCTCGAAGGCAATCGAAGGAACTATTAGAAGCTTAAGAACCTAGGTTCCTTCGAATGGCTTCGATTCCTTCGATTCCTTCGCGTGAGAGTTAAAAATCTCAGGTCACAGACGAAACCGATGCTCCACTTGCCAATTCTTCGCTGGGGGCAGCCCTACGACAGTCTCGAGAAGGACGAGGTCGTCCACTTTTCGACCGGCGAGCCGATTGCGACTGTCAGCCGCGCCAATGGGGGGCTGATCCAGCGCGACGCGCGCAAGGCGCAGCGCGCGCGTGACGTCCTTCGCGCCATCCCGATCGACGAGCTGATCGCGCGCGCCGGCAAGGCCGGCGAGCTCTACATGAACGCGACGCTGCCGATGGGCAGCGGCACGCAGTCTCCGGACGACTTTGCGTGGGCGCAGTCCGCCTCGACGGGTCTGCCGGAAGCCATGTGCCGCGCGAACATGAAGAAGAACGGCTTCGTGCTCGCCGAGATGCGGAAGATCCTCGACTCGCTCACCCGCGGGCTCTCGCTCGACGTCCTATCGGCCGGCCACGGTGTCGAGCGCGGCGTCCCGATCAGCTTCCAGGTACAGAGCCCCGTCGTCGGCCTCGTCCTGCCGTCCAATTCGCCCGGCGTGCACACGTTGTGGCTGCCGATCATCCCGCTGCAGGTCGGCCTGGTGCTGAAGCCCGGGCCTCAGGAGCCCTGGACGCCGTACCGGATGGCGGAGGCGTTCTTCGCGGCCGGGATCCCGCGCGAGGCGATCTCCCTGTATCCCGGCGGCGCCGATGTCGGCGCGGCCGTGCTCGAAGCCTTCGATCGCACGATGATCTTCGGCGGCCAGCCCACGGTCGATCGCTATCGCGGCAATCCCAGGGTGCAGGCGCATGGCCCCGGCTTCTCCAAGATTGTCCTGGGCGACGACGTGGTCGATCGCTGGGAGGAGTTTCTCGACGTCATGGTCGACAGCGTGTTCCTGAACAGCGGCCGCGGCTGCATCAACACGTCGGGCATCTGGGCCAGCCGCCACACGATGGAGATCGCCGACGCAATCGCGAAACGCCTCGCTGCGATCGCTCCGCTCGAACCCGGACATCCCGACGCGAGCCTGGCCGCCTTCACGGTTCCGGGTGTCGCCGAGGCCATCTCTCAGTCGATTGACGCCGACCTGCAGGCGCCCGGTGTCACCGAGGTGACGGCGGGGTATCGCGACGGCGCTCCGCGCCTGGTCAAGCAGGGACGCGCCGACTACCTGCTGCCGACGGTGCTGCATTGCGATTCCTTCGATGCGCCGGCCGCGAAGAAGGAATACATGTTCCCCTTCGTCACCGTCGTCCGCTGCCCGGAGGCGAAGCTGCTCGCGGCGATGGGCCCGACGCTGGTGTGCACCGCGATCACCAACAACCCGGAACTGCAGCGCCAGCTGATCGACGCGGTCCACGTTGACCGCCTGAACATCGGACCGGTGCGGACGACGCAGTTGAACTGGCTGCAGCCGCACGAAGGGAATTTGATCGATTTTCTCTTTCGGGCAAGGGCGTTCCAGACCGCTGCGCTGTGACCATGGCGACGGATGTCATGGTTGGCCCGGTGATGAACATCCTCTCCATCACCGCCGGCGCCGCATCGATGTACTGCGGTTCCTGCTCGCGCGACAACGCGCTGGCGGTAGAACTCCTGCGCCGGGGCCATCGCGTCACGCTGCTGCCGCTCTACACGCCGACCAATCCCGACGAAGCGAACGTCAGCGACAAGCGCGTCCTCTTCGGCGGCATCAGCATTTACCTGCAGCAGTACTCGTCGCTGTTCCGCCACACGCCGCGCTTTCTCGATCGATTGTGGGACGCGCCGTGGGTCATCAACGCGTTCGCCAGCCGCTCGCTGTCAACCGATCCGAAGCTGCTCGGCGATCTGACGATCTCTATGCTGGAAGGGGACCGCGGCGTCCTGCGCAAGGAGTTCGACAAGCTCCTCGAGTGGATCGCCGACGAGCCGGTGCCGGACGTCATCAACCTGCCCAACTCCCTGCTCATCGGACTCGCGCGCCCGCTGCGTGACGCGCTGAAGCGCCCGGTCTGCTGCACGCTGCAGGGCGAGGACCTGTTCCTGAACGGATTGATCGAGCCGTACCGCAGCCGCGCGATCGCGCTGATTCGGGCGCAGGTTCCCGACGTCGATCGGTTCCTGTCGGTCAGCGACGCCTACGTCCCGATCATGTCCGCCATGCTGGCGATACCGGCGGCGAAGATCGCGGTCGTCCCGCTCGGGATCAACCTGACCGGCTACGAGCGCAAGCCGCGCACGGGCGACACCTTCCGCGTCGGGTATTTTGCCCGCGTCGCGCCGGAGAAGGGGCTCGACGTGCTGGCCGAGGCTTACCTGCAGCTGCGGGCGCGCACACCGGGCGTGACGATGCGGCTCGAGGCGGCAGGCTACATGGCGCCGGCGCAGGCGCCGTACCTGAATGGCGTCAAGAGCAGGCTCAGGTCCGCCGGGCTCGCCGACGAGTTCACGTATCACGGAGCGGTAGACCGCGACGGCAAACTCGCTTTTCTGCAGACGCTGGACGTCCTCTCGGTGCCCGCACCATACGACGAGCCCAAGGGAGTCTTCCTGCTCGAAGCCATGGGCGAAGGCGTCCCCGTCGTCCAGCCGCGGCGGGGCGCGTTCACGGAAATCGTCGAGAAGACCGGTGGTGGGTTGCTCGTGCCGCCGGGAGACACCGGCGCCCTGGCCGAGGGGCTTTACACACTGTGGCAGGATCGCGCCCTGGCCGAACGCCTTGGCCGCGCCGGATTCGACGGCGTCAGGGAGCACTACAGCATTCAGCGCTCCACCGACCGTCTGCTCGCTGCCTACGAGCGCATGATCGATCGTTCCGGTACGTCCGGAGCCGCGGCGCCATGACGGCAATGAGCGGTGTGCTGCAGGTCGTCGATCTCTCAAAAGAGTACCCCACCGCGCGGGGCCCCCTGCGCGTCCTTACCGGCGTGGGCTAGGACGACCTCGCCACCGGCCAGAGCGGCGGCCAGGGCTGTGTCTCTCAGGTCCTGGAGGTTGGCGGGCATGGACACGCAGACTATCGAGCGGAAGGGGGCG
>JANPCT010000460.1:0-5163 GCA_031431095.1 Acidobacteriota bacterium
CGCCCGGCGCGGCTCCGGACCAGAGCGGGATGATCTGTGCGTCCTGGATCGGCATGGGTGGCAACTGTTGCGCGGCGGCGCTCATCTGGATGACGGCCGCGAACGCGAGGATCGAAAGCAAGGGGCGCAGGCTCATAGCGAGTGGAGTATTACACGCCGTCCAGGCGGCGGCCAGTCGCCCGGTCTGGCGCCTCGCGCGGAGGTGCCACCGCCCGCTCACAGCGCTCCGCCGCTGACTGCCGGGATGACGAACACCTCCGCGCCGTCGCGCACCGGCGTGTCGAGCCGGCCGGAGTCGCGGATGTTCTCGCCGTCCACAAAAATATTGATGTGCGGGCGCACCTCGCCCAGCTCAGTGATGATGCGATCGCGGATCGCCGGACACTCCGCCCACAAGCGAAGGAGCGCGGCGGACAGCGGCCCGTCCACGTGATCGACGCGGACCGCCTCGCGGTTTCCGGTCAGCTCCCGCAGCGCGCCCGGAATCACGAACAGCACGGCCATCAGACCAGCGCCGTCTTCACCGAGATGATCGGCGGCAGGCCGTCGGCCACCATGGCCCAGCGATCCCCTTCATCGGCGGACGCGAACAGCTTGCCGCTGCGTGTGCCGAAGTAGACGCCCGCGGGCGTCCGGCCATCGACCGCGAGGGCGTCGCGAAGCACCGTCTCGTATGCGCCATCCTGCGGCAATCCGTTGCCGAGCGGCTCCCAGCGCGCTCCCCCGTCACTCGTACGATAGACGCGAAGCTTTCCCTCCGGCGTGCAGCGGAACTGGTCCGATTCGAGCGGCACGATCCAGGCGCGATCCGGATGACGCGGGTGAATCACGATCGGGAACCCGAAATCCGACGGCACACCGTTGGCGATATCGGTCCAGCTCTCACCACGGTCGTCGCTGCGATACAAACCCCAGTGATTCTGCAGGAACATCCGGTCGGGACGCTGCGGCGACTGCGCAACCTTGTGCACGCACTGGCCGAACTCGGGGTATGTCTCGGGCAGGAAGTCGGCGCGCACCCCGACGTTCGACGGACGCCATGAGCCGCCGCCGTCCTCGGTCACATACATGCCCGCGGTTGAAACCGCGATGCGAATCCGTTCGAGCCGCTCCGGGTCGAGCAGGATGGTGTGAAGACACAGGCCGCCGCCGCCCGGCTGCCAGCGCGGCCGCTGCGGGTGATTCCAGAGTCCCTCGGTAAGTTTCCACGTCGCACCGGCGTCACGTGATACGAACAGCGCGGCGGGCTCCACGCCGCAGTACAGGGTCTCGGGCTCGGCGTCGCGTCCCGGAACAATCTGCCAGACCTGCTGAAGCGCCGCGCCCGTCCCTGCCGGGAACTTGACGTTCGCCTCTTCCGGATTCGTCCAGCTCTGTCCGAAGTCGTCGCTCGTCCGCAGCAGCCCGCCCCAGTGCATGCTGTTCGGACCCGCCCAGATGCGGTGACGCCCGGCGCGCACGTCGCAGGCCATCGCGTAGACGGCGCTGCCAGGGAAATACGGGCCGCCAATCTCCCAGGTGCTGCGCTCTTGGCCGGCGCGAACGATGAACGCTCCCTTCATGGTACCGACCAGGAGCAGCGTGTCCCCAGAGACCGGCTCGACGTGATGCGCAACAGGCAAGGTGTGACTCCTCTCTTCGATCGGCGCGCAATCAAACCGCCGTGAGGCCCGCTACCGTCCGGGCGTATTCGGTCGCAAGGGTACCGTCGCGTGTCACCGAAAGACCAAGGTCCCGCAGCAGGCCATCCTGGATGCCGTAGATCCATCCATGCACCGAGAGCGACTGACCCCGGCGCCACGCATCCATGACAATGGTGGTGCGGCACACGTTCGCGACCTGGTCGACGACGTTGAGCTCGGCGAGCTTGTCGATGCGCTGCCTATCGCTCATCTCCCGCCCGAACACCTCAGCGTGACGCTCGGCGACATCCTGCACATGACGCAGCCAGTTGTCGATCAGCCCGAGGCTGGTGCGCTTCCACGCCGCCTCGATACCGCCGCACCCGTAGTGGCCGCAGACGATGACGTGCTCGACGTGCAGCACGTCCACCGCGTACTGCAGGACCGAGAGGCAGTTCAAATCGGAGTGGACGACGACGTTGGCGACGTTGCGGTGGACGAAGAGCTCGCCGGGCACGAGGCCGACGATCTCGTTCGCCGGCACGCGGCTGTCGGAGCAGCCGATCCACAGATAGCGCGGCGCCTGCTGGCGCACGAGCCGGTTGAAGAATCCCGGATCGCGTGCCTTGACCCGGTCGGCCCAGACGCGGTTGTTCGTGAGGAGCTCGGGGAGATCGCTCATTGCACGGCCCCCCGCAGCTCCGAAAGACAACGTTTTCTCATGTTCAGCCTGGCGGTCATCGCATGCCACCGCTCGCGACCCGGACGATCGGCAACCCGGCGAATGGAATATGCGCGCGCAGCAGGCGCGAGGCGTCGCCCGGCGTCACCGCGCGTTCTCGATGAATGGCTGCACCAGGGTCGTCCACAGCGCGTAACCCTTCGGCGAGAGGTGCAACCCGTCCTCAGCGAAGAGGTCAGCCCGTGGCTTGCCGTCCCAGCCCAGCATCGGCCCGTCCACGTCGACGAACCCGAGGCGGTCATCGCCGTCGCAGTAGTCCCGCACGAGTGCGTTGGCCCTGCGGATCTGGGCGATCAGCGCCCATCGCTGCAGGCTGGGCTTGATGCCGATGAACGCGATCCGCGTCTCGGGAAGCGTCGCGCGCACCTTCGCGACAAACGCCTTGAAGCCTGCCGCGACGTCCTCCGCGGTCTTCCCTGCCGCGATGTCGTTGTCTCCCGCATAGAACACCACGATGCGGGGTTTGTGACGGATGACCAGCCGATCGACGTGGTTGACGGCGTCGGCGATCTCCGTGCCGCCAAACCCGCGGTTCAACGCCTTCGCTGCGGGAAAGGAGCGGCCGAGATCCCATAAGCGGATGCTGGAGCTGCCGACGAACACGATGCCGCCGACGGCCGGGTCGATTCGATCCTGCGCTTCGAAGGCGGCCAGCTCCGCCGCCCACTTGTCGACCTGGGTAACCGAGGCGGCGAGAGGCGGCGTGAGCGCGAGCGCGCCCAGCACCAGCATGGCGGCGATGGACCATCTGCTGGTTCGCATGCGGATGGCCGCGCTCTTCACATTCCCGACCGCCAGGCTGGCGATCGCGTTGTCAATCGACATCAGGAAACGCTCCCTTCGAACAGATTCGCTGTCAACAATAGCCCAGCCACGCGTCGTTGCGTCGCTGCTTGGTCCCGGCAAACCATCGGCACAGCGGATACATCGCCGCGACCACGGCTGCCCACAGTAGGTACACGGTTGCGAGCGAATAACCTGACGCGAGGATAGCGGCAATGCGCACGTATGAGAAGGCCGCTTCGTGAGGCCGAATTCCCTTCCCACGCCGAACGGTCGCGCCAGGGCCGCGGGAAATTCCCCACGCGTGCGGGAATATTCGGCGTGGCGCGCGCATCGTGGCGCACCCGTGCGCTGAATCCGGCCAATTGCCTGCGGATCACGCTGGCACTGACGTTGCCACCGTGAATGAGTGCAACCGCGCCATCACGTCAGCCTGAGCCCGTCCGGCTGGGCGGCGTGAGTGAGGGACATCATGTGGACCATGGGAGTCTTCTACGGATTGGTGGCGGCGGGCGCCGCCGCGGTGCTCTGGACGCTGCGGCACTGGGCGCTCAACTGGGGCGCGACGCCTGACGAACCCGTCTGCGTCTGGCCGTGCGACGAACTGGCGCCGGCCGCGAGCGAGGTCGCGACGCGCGCCGTCACCATCGCCGCGCCCGCAGACACGGTGTGGTCGTGGCTCATCCAGATTGGACAGGACCGCGCGGGCTTCTACAGCTACACCTGGCTCGAAAACCTGTTCGGCTGCGCCATGCCCAATGTGGAGCGCCTCCTGCCGGAATGGCAGCAGCGCACCCAGGGCGACAACGTGTGGATGGCTCGCGCCGATCGCTATGACGGGAACGCACGCCAGAAAGTCGTGCGCGTCGATCCGCGCCGCGTCCTCTCGATGGCATCGCCGTCCGACTGGGGACGGCTCGTGCGGCGCGAGACCAGCGAGGGGGGTACCTGGACCTTCATCCTCGTCCCGCTCGGTGCCGACACCACGCGCCTCGTGGTGCGCTCGCGCGGGCCCGAAGCGCCGACGTGGTGGAAGCGCCTGTTCTGGATGGCGGTGTTCCAGCCGGCGCACTTCATCATGGAGCGCAGGATGATCCTCCATCTCAAGGATCTGGCGGAGAAGAGCCGGCGCTGCGGCACCGCGGCGCCGGCTGGCGACATCTGCTCATAGCGAGGAATTTTTCCTTTGGGACGCAGGGTTCGACACCTACGCACCAGATCGGCGGGCTCGCCTCGAACACGATGGAGATTTCGATGACTGCGATCGAACGAAGGTCCGGCGCTGCGCCGGCGGAGCACATGGCGACAACGATTGACGACACGCCCCGCGTCGTGTTCTGGCACCGGCAGCTGCCGCCCCTCTCAGCGGAACCAGTGGGCGAGCACACGGTAGAGGCCGTCAGCCGACGTGTGCCGTTCACTTTCGCGCGTGATGACGAGGAATGGGCCCGCTGCTACGCCGACCTGATGGCGCAGGCGCAGGTGCGCCTCGGGCAGGAAATTGTGCGGCTCGGGGGGCACTACGCGCATGTCCGACACGAAGTCATTTCCGCGCGGCACGACCACGTGACCGGCGAGGTCTGGCTGTACGGCCGTTTCGATTACCTCCTGTATCTCGAGCCCCGGCCGCTGCCCTAGCGCCGTCGGCCCGCGTGTCACCTGGGGCCATATGACCGGCGTCATAGGCGCCGGTCGCTCCCGCACCAATACTCACTCTCGAACCCGCGCACACGCGGGACTTGGAGGTTGGCGATGAAGAGACTTCTGCTGGTAGTAGTGCCGCTCGTCGTGATCGCGGCGGTGACGATCGTGGCGTGCGGCCGGCGCTCGACCGGCGGCGGGCAGGCGCAGCTTCTCCAACTCGCGCAGGCGCGCGGGCTGAGCCCCGAGGACGCCGCGCACGCGCTGAAGACATTCGTGCCGCCCGGCGGACGCGACGAGTACCTGCTTTTCGCGTCCGGCGGGCATTCCGGCCAGATCCACGTCCTCGGCGTGCCATCGATGCGGCTGCTCAAG
>JANPCT010000461.1:0-3883 GCA_031431095.1 Acidobacteriota bacterium
GGAACCCCGCCTCGGCGCCCGACTGCACCGCCCGCTTCATCCGTCCGACGGCGCGGCTGGCTTTATGCGGCGGCGTGAACTGGCGCGCGTAATCCACCACCGCCTCGACGAAGCTCCGGCCCTGCAACTCGGCCTCCCCCCAGCACTCGTGGACGAGCCCGATGGCCTTGGCTTCGTCCATCGACATCAGACGGCCAGTCGCCATCAGCTGCATCGCGTGCCCCTTTCCCAGGAGCCGGGTGAGGCGCTGCGTCCCTCCGGTGCCGGGCAGCACGCCGAGCGCGACTTCCGGCAATCCGATCTTGCCGCCGTCCTTTCTGGCGATGCGGAGGTCCGCCGCGAGCGCGACTTCGAGTCCACCGCCAACGGTATGGCCGTTGAGCGCGGCGATCACCAGCTTGGGCGTTTGCTCGAGTCTGGTGAGCGTTTCGTTGGCGTGCAGGCAGAAGTAGTACTTGAAGTCCGGATCGGCGTCCTTGAGCATGCCGATGTTGGCGCCGGCGCAGAAAAATTTCTCGCCCGAGCCGATCAAGACGATGACGTGGACGGCCTGGTCCATCCGCGCCGCCAGCACGGCGGCGTCCAACTCCTGCATCATTTCGTAGGAGTAAGTGTTCGCCGGCGGGTCATTGAGCTCAACGACCGCGATGCCTTCGCTGACCGTGAGGTTGATTCTGGTCATTGAAGAATCGGCTCTCGGCAATCTTCACTCGCCCGTGTCATAGCTCTGTCCGCACGTACTCGAAGTTGATCGGCTGCCCCTTGACGCCGCGCTGCGGTGGAGCGATGTAGTTGGCGAACTTGCCGGGCTCGTAGACCGGGGCGGCCTGGATGCTGAGCAGGTACTCGCGATCCTTCGGCGCCGGCAGCCATTCGTGCTTGCGCCGCGTCCACTCGCCGTCCGAGAGCTGCTGCCCCTTGGGGTCGAAGTGGATCGAGGAATACATGCCGATGCCGCGATTGAATTTCCGATCCGGCAGCCGCAGACGGTCCTCGAAGCCATGCCGCTCGAGGATCTTGTTCCAGCGTGTCACGCCGGCGAGGCAGTCCCCTACGTACCAGTCGCGCAGCACCTCGTTCATCGCCGTGCGCATGGGAATGTGCTGCCGATTGAGCTTGCCGTCCTGCAGCATGTCCAGCTCGTAGAGCGCTTCAATGGCGGAGTGGTCTTCCCATTTGTCTTCGTAGGCACGGCCCTTGAGACCGTTGGCGAAATACGAGGCGGCGTTGGTCGACACCTCGTTGCCGTGCAGATCGAGGCTGAGGCTGAACCACAGATTGATGAACTTCTGCAGCGTATCGAGATCAATGCCACCCATCTTGCGGACGTCGCCGGAGTAGCCCGCTTCCTTCGTCAGCTGGCAGGTCCGCTCGAGGATGCGGGCGATCCCCGTCTCGCCGACGAACATGTGGTGCGCTTCCTCCGTCAGCATGAATCGTGTCGTCCGCGACAGCGGATCCAGCGAGCTTTCCGACAGAGATAGGAGCTGCGATTTGCCGTCCCGGTCGGTGAACATGGTGAACATGAAGAAGTCGAGCCAGTTTTCGATCGGCTCGTTGAAGGCGTCGAGGATGCGCGGCTTGTCGCGGTTGCCGCTCTGCCGTTCGAGCAGATCTTCGGCCTCGTCGCGCCCGTCGCGGCCGAAATAGGAGTGCAGCAGGTAGACCATCGCCCACAGATGGCGCCCTTCTTCGACGTTCACCTGGAACAGGTTGCGTAGATCGTACAGGCTCGGGCAGCGCTGACCCAGCCATCGCTGCTGCTCGACGCTGGCGGGCTCGGTGTCCCCCTGCGTGACGACGAGGCGGCGCAACTGGTTGCGGAACTCTCCTGGTACTTCCTGCCAGACCTTACGACCCATGAAGTCGCCGAATCCGATGCGGCGGTCGTGCACCGGATCGGCGAGGAAGATTCCCCAGCGGTACTCGGGCAGCTTCACGTACTCGAAGTGTGCCCAGCCCGAGGGATCGACGCTGACGGCCGTCCGCACGTACACCTGGTGGTAGTCCTGGAACCCCTGCGGTCCCATGTCCTTCCACCACTGGATGTACTTGGGCTGCCAATGCTCGAGCGCGCGCTGCAGCCGCTTGTTGCTGGAGAGTCCGACGTTATTGGGAATGCGTTCGGCTGAGATCATTGGGGGTCAGTGTCGGTGCGCGGTGCGCACGGCTAGGTGCGGTTGTAGTCGAATTCTGGCCGTGCCTGCGAGCCGTAGGCGGTGAGCGCGCCTTTCTCGCCTACCGCGTTCGGCCGGATGAAGATCCAGTTCTGCCACGCGGTCAGCCGTCCGAAGATTTTTGTTTCCATGGTTTCAGGTCCGGCAAAGCGGAGGTTCGCTTCCATCCCGGTCAGCGCATCCGGCGAGAGAGCGGCGCGGCTTTCGACGGCGAGACGGATCTCGTCGGCCCAGTCCAGTTCGTCCGGTGCGAACGACACCAGTCCGGCTTCGAGGGCCCCGGCGGCGTCGTATGGGCCGTCGTGGGCAAGCGACTCCGCGATCCGGTGCGGTTCGCCGAGGAAGCGTGTCGCCAGCCGCGTTAACCCGTTGCTCATCGTCAGCGGCCCGCCCGCCTCCGTTCCCGCGTGGGCCAGGCGGCCGTTCATCCGCGAGAGCGCAATCGTATTGGGCGCGTCGGGATCATCCAGCATGTATGAGCGATCGGCCGCAAGCGCCAGCTCGAACAAGCTGCCGGCGAAGCAGCTGCCCGGCTCGATGACGGCGAAGAAGCTGCGGGAGGTGAGGTCCAGGCGCTTGAGCGTCCGCTTCATGAAGTGCAGAATCTCACGCACCAGCCAGTGCCCCTGGTGCCGGAGCAACAGCTCGTCCATCGCCAGCATGGCCTCCTGATCGCCGCGCGTCTTGAGGACGATGGTGCCGATCATCGGTTCCGAAACGCGCAGCCGCAGCAGCGCATCGTCCAGCTCGCGGAACGCGCGGAGCGGCCAGAACTGATCGCCGGCGGCGACGACGTCGGCGGGGGTGGACGGCTGTACGGCGTCGGGTCCCGTGACCGTCAGCGTAGCGGCGCGCTTGTCGCGGTCGAATTGCACGTCGACCGCTGAGTAGGTCAGCGCGTTCTCGCTGACCGCAGGTTTCAGGGACGTCAACGAGATCCCGGCGGTGTTTTCGGGGCGATCGGATTTGGCGGCGAGTTCCTGCGCGCGCGCGGCGACGCGCTGCTTGAATTGACTCGTCGGATACACCGCGTCGACGAGGCGCCATTCGACGGCGCGCCTGCCCTTGACGCCTTCGGCGACCGTACCGAACACGTCCGCGAGGTCCCGGCGCACCTTCCGCTTGTCGACGACGCGGGTGAGACCGCCGGTGCCTGGCAGTACGGCAAGGAGTGGAGTCTCGGGCAGACTCACCGCCGAATTTCCGTCGTCCACCAGGATGATCTCGTCGCACGCCAGCGCCAGTTCGTAACCGCCGCCGGCGCAGATGCCGTTCAGCGCGGCGAGAAACTTGATACCCGAGTTCTGGCTGGCGTCTTCCATCGCCAGACGCGTCTCGTTGGTGAACTTGCAGAAATTCACCTTCCAGGCGTGCGTGGAGCCGCGGAGCATGAAGATATTGGCGCCGGCACAGAAGATCCGCTCCTTCAGGCTCGTCACGACGACCGATCGCACCTCGGGATGCTCGAAGCGGAGCCGCTGGATGGCGTCTGCAAGCTCGATGTCGACGCCAAGATCGTAGGAGTTCAGTTTGAGCTTGTAGTCGGGCGACAGGCCGGCGTCCTCCTGCACGTCCATCGACAGCGTCGCGACGGGTCCGTCGAACGTCAGCTTCCAGTGACGATATCGATCGGGAGCCGTGTCGAACGAAACGGCCGGCATCACGGCCTTGGTGGCGGCTTCCATGTCGTCCCAGCCTATCGCTGG
>JANPCT010000462.1:0-8565 GCA_031431095.1 Acidobacteriota bacterium
GAACACTCGCCACCCCTGAAGCGGCTATGAAAGTACTCGTCGCCGACAAATTCGAACGGAGCGGCATCGACGGGCTGAAGGCCGCCGGGTGTGAGGTCGCGTACGAGCCCGATCTCGAGGAGGATTCGCTGACGCACGCGATCGCGTCGAGCGGCGCGGACGTTCTCGTGGTGCGCGGCACCAAGGTCACCGAGCCGATGCTCGAGGCCGGCCGCCTCTCCCTGATCGTCCGCGCTGGTGCGGGCTACAACACCATCGACGTGGCGGGAGCGTCGAAGCGCGGCATCTACGTCTCGAACTGCCCGGGCAAGAACGCCATTGCCGTGGCGGAGCTCGCGTTCGGTCTGCTCCTGGCGCTCGATCGCAGGATCCCCGACAACGTCACGGAGCTTCGGGCCGGCAGCTGGAACAAGAAGGAGTACTCCAAGGCCCGGGGCTTGTACGGGCGGACGATGGTGCTTCTCGGCCTCGGCAGCATCGGCCGGGAAATGGTGCGCCGCGCCGCCGGCTTCGGCTTGAACGTCGTGATCTGGAGCCGCCGCTTCGATGGCGAGAACCGGCCGCTCAGCGATATCGAGGCCCGCGAACTGGGAATCGAGAGCGGGCTGCGGGCGATTGCCATCGAGCTGGCGCCGACACCCGCAGATGCGGTGTCGCGCGGCGACATCGTCAGCGTCCACGTCGCGCTCAGCCCCGACACGAAAGGGCTGGTCAACGCCGCGCTGCTGGCGAGGATGCGGCCAGGCACCGTGTTCATCAACACCGCGCGCGGGGATGTGGTCGATTATGCGGCGCTGACCACGGCGGTCAAGGAGCGCGGCCTTCGTGTCGGCCTTGACGTGTATGCCAGCGAGCCTGGCGCAACTGCCGCCCCGTTCGAGGACGCGCTGGTGCCGCTGCCCGGCGTCTACGGGACGCATCACATCGGCGCCTCCACCGACCAGGCGCAGGAGGCGATTGCCGCGGAGACCGTCCGCATCATCCGCAGCTACAAGGAAACCGGGCACGTCCCCAACGTCGTCAATCTGGCGCGCCGGACACCGGCGACGCATATGCTCGTCGTTCGCCACCGCGACCGTCCCGGCGTGCTCGCGCACGTCTTCGATCATCTGCGCGAAGCGAACCTGAACGTGCAGGAAACCGAGAATATCGTATTCGAAGGCGCCGAAGCGGCGGTCGCGCGCATCAACCTCGACGGCGCGCCGCCATCGTCGTTGTGTAGCACCATCCGCGCCGGCAATGCCGACGTGCTGGATCTGCAGCTCGTGAAGCTCTAGCCGCAAACTGAAACCTCACACTGGAAACTGACATGAATCGCATCTTCAACTTCTCCGCCGGACCCGCCGTTCTTCCCCTCGAGGTACTCGAGGAAGCCCAGCGCCACCTCGTCGAACTCCCCGGCGTCGGCATGTCGGTGCTCGAGATCAGCCACCGTTCGAAAACCTTCGACGCCATCATCCAGGGCTGCGAGGCGGACATGCGGACGCTGGCGGGGATTCCGCCGGAGTACAAAATCCTCTTCCTCCAGGGCGGTGCCAGCCTGCAGTTCTCCATGGTGGCGATGAACCTGCTGCCGGCCGGCGGCTCGGCGGACTACATCGTCACCGGCGTGTGGGGACAGAAGGCGGTGAAGGAGGCCAAGAAGGTCGGTGCGGTGAAGGTCGCCGGTTCGACCGAGGCCGGCGGCTTCAAGGGAGTGCCCCGGCAGGAGGAGCTGTCGCTCGACCCGAGTGCCGCCTACGTGCACATGACGTCGAACAACACGATCTACGGCTCCGAATGGCACTGGCTGCCCGACACCGGCAGCGTGCCGCTCGTGTCTGACATGTCGTCCGACATCTTCAGCCGTCCCGTCGAGGTAGCGAAGCATGCGCTCATCTATGCCGGCGCGCAGAAAAATCTTGCCCCGGCCGGCGTCACGCTCGCGATCATCCGCGAGGACCTGCTAAAAAAATCACCCTCCTCGCTGCATACGATGCTCAGCTACGCGGTGCATGCCGAGAACCAGTCGCTCTACAACACGCCTCCAGTGTTCGCGATCTACGTCATGCGGCTGGTGATGACGTGGCTGCTGAAAAACGGCGGCCTCGAAGCGATGGGTCAGCGGAACCAGCGCAAGGCCGACAAGCTGTACGCGGAGATCGACCGCACCGGCTTTTATCGCGGCCATGCCAATCAGGACGCCCGCTCGAGGATGAACATCACGTTCCGGTTGCCCAGCGAAGCGCTGGAAGGCGCCTTCGCGAAGGAGGCAACGGCCGCCGGGCTGGACGGCCTGAAGGGGCACCGGTCGGTCGGGGGCATGCGGGCATCGATTTACAACGCCTTCCCCGAATCCGGCGTCGACGCACTCGTCGAGTTCATGAAGGAATTCGAACGCAAGAACGGCTAAACCGCGCCGTCTGCGGTCGGTCCAAGTCGTTCACCACGCTGAACTTACGGACAGTACAGAAGTCTTACAAACGCGGCGTTGCATGCCTGCTATTTTGAGGTCTCCACACGTCCTCATATAAAGCAGGGAGCCACGTGACGACACTGCAGACCGCCGATAAATCCGCCTACACGCTTTCCAACGTCAACTGGGTCACCGCCGGGTTCATGGTGGTGTTTCACCTATTGGCCGTTGCCGCGTTCTGGTTCTTCTCCTGGCAGAATCTTCTCGTCGCCGTCGTGCTCCACTGGATGGCGGTCGGCTTCGGCATCAGCCTCGGCTACCACCGCCTGCATACGCACCGCGGCTTCAAGACATCGAAGGCCTTCGAGTATTTTCTCGCCGTCTGCGGCACCTTGACGCTCGAAGGCGGACCCATCTTCTGGGTGGCGACGCATCGGAAGCACCACCAGTTGTCGGATCATCCAGGCGACCCGCATACCCCGCACGACGGCGGATTCTGGGCGCACATGGGCTGGATCCTCTTCGGCGACACGCACCACAACAACACCGAACTGATGGGCAAGTACGCGCCCGATCTCGGCCGCGACCAGTTCTACCGCTGGCTGAATTCCTATCACTGGGTTCCGCTGACGACTGTCGGCCTCATCCTGCTGGCGGTGGGCGGCTGGTCGATGGTGCTCTGGGGCATCTTCCTGCGCGTCGTCGTCGGCCTGCACGGCACCTGGCTCGTGAACTCCGCGACGCACATGTGGGGATCGCGCCGCTTCGAGACGCGCGACGATTCGCGCAACAGCTGGTGGGTGGCCCTCCTGACCTTCGGCGAGGGCTGGCACAACAATCACCACGCGCATCCCGTGTCCGCCCGGCATGGGCTGGCCTGGTACGAGTTCGACATCTCCTGGCTCACGCTGAAGATGTTCAATGTGGTCGGCGTCGTCAGCGACCTGAAGGTGGCCAGGCTGCGGGAGCCGCTGCCCGTAGAAGAAGCGGCGTAAGATCAGCTCTCATCGTTCAGTTCCGAGCCAGACTTTGCCATCGGGCGGTGATTCCTGAATCACCGCCCGTCTTACGTACGGGCGGATTAGAGTGACGCGAGCGACCATGCACCTGCTGAAGAAGCCCGAAATCCGCGCGACGCCCGATGTCATCGTCCGGCACGAGGCTGGCGATGACCGCCCGCCGGCGTCAACCACGATCCCGCGGCAGGGATGACGCGTCTCCGCTATCCTGAGAAGGAATGATTTCCGGCCGGAAGTGGAAGGCCATCACGTTCACCGGGCTCGGTGCGCTCCTGGTCGGCGCCGCGGTGACGCTGAACGTCAGCTGGCTCGTGCTCAACTGGCGCGAGGGGATGGTGATCGTCTTCGGTTCGATCTTCTTCCTCGTGATCATCTCCCTCGGCGTGATCAACACGATTTTCCTGGTGCGCGAAATCCGCCGGAACGAGCAGCACGACTCCTTCATCAACGCCGTGACGCACGAACTGAAGACGCCCGTTGCGTCGATTCGCCTCTACCTGCAGACCCTGCAGTCGCGCGAACTGGACGAGGCCAAGCGGCACGACTTCTACCGGATCATGCTCGAAGACAGCGATCGGCTGCTGCACACGATCGATCAGGTCCTGCGGGCGGGTGCGACCGGATCGATCCTGCGGCGCAGCGCCAAGATGCGGCTCGACCTTGGAGAGATCGCGCGCGAGTGCGTCGAGCTCGCCCGAGTACGGTTCCACCTCGGAACAGAGGCGCTGAAGTACGTCGCGCATACAACCAACGCGGTAGTGCTGGGAGACAGCGAGGAATTGAAAGCGGCCGTCTGGAATCTGCTCGACAACGCCGTCAAGTACTCCCAGGGCGAGGTCAGGATCCTGGTGGAGCTGGAGGAAGTGCACACCAATCGCGTCGCAATCCGTGTGACCGACAGCGGCGTCGGGATCTCACCCGCGGAGCTGAAACGGATCTTCAAGCGGTTCTACCGGGTCCCGCCAAGCGTCGCTGTCCGCGCGAAGGGCAGCGGCCTCGGTCTCTTCATCGTCCGCTCCGTGGCCAAGAAGCACGGCGGCAAGGCCTTCGCCCAGAGCGCCGGCGAAGGTCAGGGCAGCACCTTCACGCTGCAGCTCCCGTCCGCGCCGGCGTCAGCCTGATCATCCGCATGGCTCAGCGCGTCCTCATCGTCGAAGACGAACAGCACCTGGCCGAAGGGCTGCGCTTCAACCTCGAGGCGGAGGGATTCTCGGCCGAAGTGCAGGACGATGGCGAGCGGGCGCTGGCGCGTTTGCTCGATCCAGCGGAGCATTTCGATCTTGTGGTCCTCGACGTCATGCTGCCCGGCAGGGACGGCTTCGCGATCGTGCGCGAGCTCCGGCAGCGGCGCCATTTCGTTCCCGTGTTGATGCTGACGGCACGCGGCCGGCCTGAGGACGTGCTGAGCGGCTTCGCAGCCGGTGCGGACGACTACCTTGCCAAGCCAGCCGAGCTCGCGATCCTTCTGGCCCGTATCGGCGGGTTGCTGCGGCGCAGTGCCTGGTCGCACCAGCGCTCGCAGTCGCGGCAGGCCGCACCGGAGCCGCAGCACGATCGCTTCACGTTCAGCGGAAAAACCATCGACTTTGATACGCTCGAATTGTCGGTTGCCGATCGCGTTCTCCAGCTGACCCTGATGGAGGCGAATCTCCTGCGTTATCTGGTGGAGCACGAGGGCAAGGCGATTTCCCGGAAGGCGATGCTCGAGCAGGTGTGGGGCCTGCGCGAAGACACCGACACGCGCGCGATCGACAACTTCATCGTCCGGCTGCGGCGCTACATCGAAACGGAACCAGGCAAGCCGAAGCACCTCACCACGGTAAGGGGCGTCGGCTACCGCTTCACAGCGAGTCCAGATAAATGACGGCGTTCCTCCTTCTCCTCGCGCTCTCGGCCGGCCGGCAGCCCGTGCCGCTCTCGGGTGTCGTCATGGACTCGACCGGCGCGGTGATTGCGGGCGCAACCGTGACCGTCATCGCCGGACCCGCGAAGCAGGAGCTCGTCTCTGCAGCCGACGGGACGTGGGCGACGACCGTGCCGGCAGGGCAGCCGTCGGCGTTGGTGCGGATCGCCGCGCCGGGATTTGCCACGACGGAGCGGGTCGCGACGTTCCCGGCCGCGACGCTGCGCATCGAGCTTCGGCCCCAGGGAATCGCCGAGTCAGTCACGGTGGCCGCCGATACCTCGGCGACGAGGCTGGCCATCGAAGGCAGCGTCACCTCGATCGATCGCTCGACGATTGCCGCAACGCCGGCCCTGAGGCTGGACGATCAACTCAGGCTGGTGCCGGGATTCAGCTTGTTCCGCCGCACCTCGTCCGCCGTCGCGAATCCCACGACGCAGGGCGTCACGCTGCGCGGCCTCTCGGCGTCAGGGGCGAGCCGCACGCTCGTGGTTGCGGACGACGTTCCGCTCAACGACCCGTTCGGCGGCTGGGTCTACTGGGATCGCGTGCCGATGGCTGCCCTCCAGCGCGTCGACGTGATTCGCGGCGCCTCCGGCGACATCCACGGCAACGACGCCCTCGGCGGCGTCATCCGCCTCACCACCCGCACGAGTCCCGGGGCGGAAGTCTGGCTCGATGGTGGTTCGTTCGGCACCGCGCGCGGTTCCGGCTATGCCGCCCTCTCGCGCGGCGGGTGGATTGCCGGCGCAGCGGCCGAGACGATGACCACGGACGGGTACGTCGTCATCGCGCCCGAGGCGCGCGGCATCGCGGACGTGCCGGCGAACTCCGACAGCATGTCGGCGATGGGCTGGCTCGGCGGATCGCGCGGCGCGCTCCAGGCGACGCTGCGCGGCGGCTACTTCGACGAGGAACGCAGCAACGGCACGGCGGCCCAGATCAACGCGACCGTGACACGCTGGTCGGGCGTGAACGCGCACGGCATCGTCGCCGGCGGCGTGTGGGACGCTCGCGGCGACGTCAGCCTGAACGATTACCGTCAGACTTTTTCGGCGGTTGCGGCCAATCGGCTGACCGAGCGTCTGACGAGCCTGCAGTGGGTCGGCTCCACCGGCGGAGGCGCGGGATTCAACTGGCTGCGGCAGGTCGGGCGTGGGCACTTCCTGGTCGGCGCCAGCAGCCGCATCGCGCGCGCGGATCTCGACGAAGCGTCTTTTTCGCTGGCCGGGGTCCAGAGCCCGGTCACACGAACGTCAGCGCGGCAGCGCGGCGACGGCGCCGTGTTCCAGGGCCGGCTCGATCTCTCGCCTCGCCTGACGCTGGAGGCGGGCACGCGCGTCGATCGCTGGAGGCTGTCCAAGACCGGCCAGGTGGGCCCCGCGACGAGCCTGACGTTCTTTCAGCCTCGCATCGGTCTGTCGTTTCGCATGGCGGCGGACCGCACCTTGCGCGTGTCATGGCTCACCGGGTTCCGCACGCCAACCATGAACGAGCTGTATCGCTCCTTCCGCGTCGGCAATACCACCACGCAGGCGAATCTGACTCTCAAGCCCGAGACGTCATCTGGTCCGGAGATCGCCTTCACGGTGCAGCGCGATCGCTGGACCGGCCGCGCGATCTTCTACGCCACGCGCCTGGACGGCGCCATCTACAACCGCACCATCTCTTCCTCGGCAACCGCCATCGTCCGCGAACGCGCCAATGGCGATGCGCGCGCGATTGGCACCGAGCTGGAACTGGAATGGCGCGTCATCGGTGCGCTGGCGCTCACCACGTCGTGGGCGGTCAGCGATTCGCGGTTCACGTCCGGCGAGCTGGACGGGAAGCGAACGCCGCAGGTGCCGCGCCTCGGCGGGTCGATCGGTGTGCGAGCGGCAGCGGGGCCCTTCACCGGCGGACTCAACGTGCGCATCATCGGCGCGCAGTTCGACGATGATCGCAACAACTTCAATCTGGCGTCCGGCTCGCTGATGGACGCGCGCGCCGGCTGGCGATGGACGCGCCGCCTGGAACTCTTCGGCGCGATCGAGAACGTGCTGGATGAGGAGATCGACACCGGCCGGACGCCCATCCGTACCGTCGGCGCGCCGAGGATGGCGCGAGCCGGCGTCACGGTTCGATTCTAAGGGCGCATCCCCTCACCACAACGAGCGTCTCGCTCACTCTCGCGGTGCCGCCGAAGGAGACCGGCGGCGCCGGCGCCGTCGCCGGCGCGGGTCGAACGGCGGCGGCACGACGCCGATGACGTTGCTGTCGGGCACGGGCATTCCGGGCATCGGCTCTGCCTGCAGCGCGCGCCAATGGGCCAGGACCTCGGGCCGGTCACCGTGAATCTCGAGCCACGTCAACGCGTCGTTGATCACGTGGCGGTGCAGCAGGCTGCGCTGCGCCTTGAAGTTCGCCCGCAAGTCATGCAAACGCGGCTGCATCGTCATGATCTGATGCAGTCTCTCCATGTCGCGGCGCGGCATCGGCAGCATCCCGAGATCGACACGGCGCTCGAGCGGGTCGGCGGCGAAGCGGCGGGGCGCCCCGGCAAGACCGAGCGGCGCCAGCAGCGTGCCGACGAGGATGGCGTTGGTGAGCGCGTCCGGCGCCGAGTCGAAACGCTGGCGGTAGGCGTCGATGCGGGCGAACGATTCCCACACTGCCGGACCCGCGGCATCGAGCTCGGGTGTAATCTCGCGCAGTAGCCCGGTTTCCTGGAGCATGCGAAAGCTCATTTCCGCATACCCGGAGCGCAGGATCTTGAAGTACTCCTCGACCAGCCGCGGCGGCGCCGCTTTCCCTATCTCGTGCCGGTGGGTGTCGATGGCGTCGAGGATCGGCTGATCGATCTCGAAGTCCAGCCGCGCGGCGAACACGACCGCGCGCATCATGCGAACGGGATCTTCGAGGAAGCGCACGCCCGGATCGCCGATCGATCTGATCAGGCGGTGTTCCAGATCCTGGAGACCGCCGACGAAGTCGATGATCGAGTACGTGCCGATGTCGTAGAACAGCGCGTTGATGGTGAAGTCGCGGCGGAACGCGTCTTCTTCCGGCGTGCCGAAGACGTTATCGCGATGAATCAGGCGATCGTGCGCGCGCACCTTGGCGAGGTGCGTGCCCTCGGAGCGAACCTGTTCTTCGAGCGTCGCGTCGGGACCGAGCGAAATCTCCGGAGTGGCGTCGAGCGCTTCGTCAACGGCGGGTTCGTCGGATGGCAGGTCCGCGGGGTCCACCTGGCGGCGGAAGGTGGCGAC
>JANPCT010000463.1:0-11627 GCA_031431095.1 Acidobacteriota bacterium
CCCGGCACGACCGGTGGCATGACCGTGGCGGGGGCGAAGGCGGCGAACGGTCCCCTCGGTTCCGGCGTGCCCACGGGCTGCGCCATGGCGCCGAACGCGACGCCGAGCGCGGCAGTGATGGCATCCTGCAGTTGCCGCTCCTTCACTGCCAGCGCAAACGCCACATCGGGATTTCCACCCGGCTGCCGCAGCGCCGCGCGGGTCGCCGAGAGCGCGCGCGCCAGCGCCGGTACCGCGTCCGACGGGCTCGTCATCCGGACGGCCTCGATCGCCGCCTTCACCTCACGATCGATCGCGTTCAGCGCGGTGTCGGCTCCGGGCGGCGCGGGCTTCCGCATCAATTTGTAGAGTCCCGGAATGGTCGTATCGATGCCGTCGAAGAAACCGGTCTCCTTCGCGGGCGCGTCGATGGTCGATTGCAGCCGCTTGTAGTACGACACCGACGGGCCGGCCTGCGGCGTGAACCGGCCGCTGTTCTGCGAGCGCTGGAAGCTCAGGCCCAGGCGCGCGATCGTGTTGTAGGACTCGCCGAGCACGGGATCGAAGGCACCCGTATCGACCTTCAGCGTCCACTCCTCGTTCTCGCGCACGCCTCCCATATACAGCTTCAACGGCTGCCACGGACGCAGCCCGGCTCTGACCTGCTCCGGAAAGACGTTGGGATCACCCGCCGCCTTGAATGCCTCCTGCGTGACCAGCCCCGCCGCCTGGTGATTCCCATGCCCGTCCCGTTCGTTTCCCTGGAAGCGCGCGATGAGCACCAGCGGACGGTCCATGCGGATGACGCGCACCACGTCGCGCAGGACGTTCTCCCGTCCCCACTTCTCGAGTGTCTCGTCGAGCCGCTTCGAGAAGCCGTAGTCGGCGACGGTCGTGAAGTACTGTCGGTCCACGCCGTAATAGCGATCGGCGAGCAGGAGCTCTTCGGTGCGGATCAGGCCGACGGCGTCGAACAGCTCCGAGCCGATGGCGTTGTCGCCCGATTCTCCCCGGTTCAGCGTCAGCAACGACAGCCGCGCACCCTCTCCCCGGCCGAGCAGCGCGAGCACGCCTCCGTGCTCATCGTCGGGATGCGCAGTCGTGTGCATCGCGCTCGCCGTCGTCCGCAGTTTGAGCAGCTTCTCCCACACGCCGATCGCACCCTCGTCCTGCGCGGGCTTCTGCGTTCCGACTGGGGCCGGCAACGCGCACAGTGCGCCAACGGCCAGAAGCAAAATGGATCCCGCGGCTCGACCGATCATGCGAGCGATTTTCAGAGCGACCCGCGCCCGCTGTCAAGCTTCGCGCACCACTTCATCCCGGTTAAGCCGGGCGGGGACCGTACCCGTCGGGCCCGATCAAGGCGAGGGCCAGGCGCCGGCTCTCTTTGCGGTGCTGACTGACCGCGCACATTCGATATAGTTCAGGAATGCTCCGTGGCCGTCCGCGAATCCTCCCGGCAGGACTCGCCGTCATCATGATGGCCGGCACAGGTTGTCAGCCGGCGCCCGCCTCTCAGACCGGACAGCAGCAGGCTTCCGCCGCGACCCCCGCCGGCACACCGCCCGCTGGTGCCCCCCGCGTAGATGCCACGCCTGCTCCGGGCCCGGTACCCGCGGGAATGGTGTGGGTCCCCGGCGGCACGTTCTGGATGGGCTGTGAGAACTGCGGCATGCCGGATGCGCTCCCCGTGCACCTCGTCGCGGTTGACGGTTTCTGGATGGACCGCGCGCCGGTGACCAATGCCGAGTTCGCGCGGTTCGTGAAAGCCACCGGATACGTGACGGTGGCTGAACGTCCGCTCGATCCCAAAGACTTTCCGGGAGTGGCGCGGGACAAACTCGTGCCCGGATCCGCGGTTTTCGCTCCGACTTCGACGCCGGTGCCTCTCGACGACTCTTTGCAATGGTGGCACTACACACCGGGCGCGAACTGGAAACATCCGCAAGAACCGGGCAGCAGTGTGAAGGAGCGAAGCGATCATCCGGTTGTCCACGTCGCCTTCGAGGACGCCCTGGCGTACGCGAAGTGGGCCGGCAAGCGCCTGCCGACCGAAGCGGAGTTCGAGTTTGCCGCGCGCGGCGGTCTCGATCGGCAGAAGTATTCGTGGGGCAACGAGATGATGCCGGGGGGCAAGGCTGCCGCAAACACCTGGCAGGGGCGGTTCCCCGCAAAAGACAGCGGTGACGACGGGTACTCGGGAACGTCGCCGGTCACGGCATTTCCGCCGAACGGATTCGGTCTGTACGACATGGGGGGCAACGTGTGGCAGTGGTGCTCCGACTGGTACCGACCCGACGCCTACGCTTCGTGGGCGCAGGCCGGGTCGGTCGCGCGCAATCCGCAGGGACCGGCCGATAGTTTCGATCCTCAGGAGCCGGGAGCCGCCAAACGTGTCTTGCGCGGGGGATCGTATCTCTGCACGGATCAGTACTGCGCGCGCTACCTGGTGGGCAGCCGGGGCAAATCCGAGGTCACGAGCGGGGCGTCGAACCTCGGGTTTCGCCTCGTGCAATCCGCAGCGCCATAGGCCAGACCGCTACTTGCCTGGTGCACCGTAGTACGGGAAGCGATCCCAGCGGTCGTCGTCCACGGTCGCGCGCGGATCGCTACTCTCCCGCATCCAGCGATCGAGTTCCGCGCGAAGCCGCTGCTGCGCGGCGCGGTGCGCAGGTTCGCCGGCGACGTTTTTCAGCTGGTCCGGATCGCGCCTCAAGTCGTACAGCTCCTCGGCCGGTCGCTTGGCCGTGCCGAGATGGAACGACGATGCGACCGCCGGGTCCGTCCGCCGATCCAAAAGCAACGACTTCGACGGACCGCCGTCGATGTCGCCGAACGGCCCGACAGCGACGTATTGCTCCGGGTCCCCTGCCGGCCAGCGATCCGGACGGAAGTTCCGGATGTAGAGATAGTCATTCGTCCTGATCGCTCTGATTGGGTAGCTCAAATCACCGCGCCTGACGTTCGCATGGCGCTCCCGTTCGAGGAAGACGCGATCGCGTCCGGGTTGCGACTCGCCTCGCAGGAGCGGCAGTAGGGTCCGGCCGGTCATTATTGATGTCGGGGACCCCGGCGCCCCGCCAGGCTGCGGCGTCACGCCAGCCGCGTCGAGCACGGTGGGCGCGATATCGGTGAGGCTGACGAAGGCATCAATCACCGCGCCGGCGCGAGTGACGCCAGGCCATCGGATGGCGAGCGGCTCGCGCACGCCGGGATCGTAGACGTTCGCCTTTGCGCGCGGGAACGGCATCCCGTTGTCCGACGTGACGATGATGATGGTGTTGTCGAGCTCGCCCGCCCGTTCGAGGGTCCCGAGGATGTGTCCGAGATCCCGGTCGAACCGCTGGACGGCAAAATAGTAGTCGAGCAGATCGTTCCGCACTTCGAGGGTGTCGGGCAGGAATCGCGGCACCTGGACGCGATCCGCTTTCAGACCGCTCTGCGCTCCCGTTCCAGCCTCATAAGGCCGATGCGGATCGTGGCTGCCGAACCAGAAATAGAACGGGTTGCCTTCGGGACGTCGCTGCATGAAGTCATCGAAGTCCTTGAACAGCGGGCCCGCCGGATTCCTCTCGCGCCCCCCGGGCTCGAACCGGCCGGGGCCCCACCCCTTGCCCGAGTATCCGACGCTATAGCCCGCCTGTTCCAGACGATCGGGAAAGACCGGGTATGCCTTCGGAAGAAACCCGTGCAGGTTCCCTCCCTCTTCGAGCCGGTGAACGGCCTGTCCCGTCAGGAGCGCCGCGCGCGAGGGAGTGCAGGACGGCGCCGCCGCGAACGCGTGCGTGAACCGCGCGCCTTCCCGCGCGACGCGATCGAAATTCGGGGTGCTGACCGTCGGATCTCCGTAGATGCCAGCGTGGGGGAAGGACCAGTCGTCGGCGACGGCCAGGAGGATATTGGGGCGCTTGATGGCTGCAGGCTGTGCACCGGCGCGGCGGATGCCATCCAGCAAGGCGGCCATTTCACGAACTTTTTCCGGGCGGGTCGTCGCAAGGTTGGTCCGCTCTCCCGGGTCCCCGGCCAGATCGTAGAGCTGTGGCTCGGGGTCATTGCCCGTTTCCGTGTTCGTGTTCCGCTGGATGCGCTGACCCTGACCCGGCGCGATGTACTTCCAGTCGCCCTGCCTGAGTGCAAGCGAGCCCGCCTGCTCGACCAGCAACGTCCGCGCGGTCTTCGACGTGCCCAGCAGCGCTGGGAGCACGTTCGCGCTGTCGCGCGCGCGTGAATCGGATAACGGCGTGCCGACGAGCGCGGCGAACGACGCGATCAAATCGATTTGAGAGACCAGGGCCGCGGACACGGCCGGCTTGACTCGCGCCGGCCAGCGCACGATGAACGGGACTCGCGTCCCTGCCTCGAAGTTGCTGTACTTTCCGCCGCGAAAGGGTCCCGCCGGCGCATGGTCGCCCAGCTTCTCCACCGCCTGATCCTGATACCCATCGTCGACGACCGGGCCGTTGTCACTCGTGAAGAGCACGAGCGTATCCTTTGTCAGTTTGAGCCGGTCGAGCGTGTCCAGTACCTGACCAACGCACCAGTCCAGTTGCGCGATGGCGTCGCCCCGTGGCCCCATGGACGTCGCGCCGACGAAGCGCGGATGCGGCACGCGCGGCACATGAGGATCGTGTGTCGCAAAATAGAGGAAGAACGGTTTCGCGCGGTGCTGCTCGATGAATGCGGTGGCCTGGCGCGTGAAGACATCGGCCATGTCCTCGTCCTTCCACAGCGCCGCCTTGCCGCCGGTCATATAGCCGATCCGGCTGATGCCGTTGACGATGGTCTGGTCGTGACCATGACTTGGATGCAGCTTGAGAAGATCCGGGTTTCCGCGGCCTGTCGGTGAGTTGCCTAGCGGGTCGCCGTAGCTCACGGCGATTGGATCGGCCGGATCGAGACCGACGACGCGGCGGTTCTCGACGTAAACGGTGGGCACCCGATCGCCCGTGGCGGCCATGATGAAGGCGGCGTCGAAACCGACGTCCGTGGGGCCCGGCCGCACCTCGCCGTTCCAGTCCGGGCCCCCCGCGGGACCGAGACCGAGGTGCCACTTGCCGACCACGCCGGTGGCATAGCCGGCCCGTTGAAAGACGCTCGCCAGCGTCGTCCGGCCAGGCTCGATGATGAGGGCCGCATCGCCCGGCAGGATGGCGGTGCCGGGCTTCCGCCACGCATATTCGCCGGTGAGCAGCGCGTAGCGCGACGGCGTGCAGGTGGCTGCCGGCGCGTGGCCGTCCGAGAACTGGATGCCTTCGCGGGCGAGGCGGTCGATGTTCGGCGTCTGCACGCGCCGCGAGCCGTAGGCCGAGACGTCACCGTAGCCGAGGTCGTCAGCCATGATCAACACGACGTTCGGCCGGGCCTGCGCGGTCGCGATCGATGCCACGAGCCCCAGCAGGATGGTCAGCGCCACGACTCTCGATCTCATCCTCGTCCTCTCTCCTCATGCCCGGGCCATGACCGAAGGGCGCACTGGCGACTTGGGCTTGCGTGCCTTGAGTGAGGGTGCGAGTATGCCACGCATGGCTCGACCCACCATGTGCCTGGCGTTGTTCTGCGGGACGTTACTCGGAGTGCCGCAGGCGGGCCTCGCGCAGCCGCTTCGACTCGCCGACATCCCTGCCGCTCGCTCAGCGCCGGCAGATCGCCCGAACGTGCTGCTCATCATGGCCGACGATCTCAACAACGACCTGGGGGCGTACGGTCACAGGCTGGTCAGAAGTCCCAATCTGGATCGACTCGCCGCGCGTGGCTTGCGCTTCGACCGCGCCTACACCCAGTTTCCGCTGTGCAGTCCGAGCCGCGTCTCGCTCCTGACGGGTCTGCGCCCCGACACGACGCGCATTTTCGACCTGCAGACGAATTTCCGGACGGTACTGCCCGACGTCGTGACGTTGCCGCAGATGTACCGGCGCAACGGATACGTCGTTGCGCGCGTCGGCAAGATTTATCACTACGGAAACCCGGGAGATATCGGAACCAGCGGCCTGGACGACCCCGCGTCGTGGGACGTGTTCGTCAACCCGCGCGGAATCGACAAGGACGAGGAGGAACAGGTCACGAACCTGACGCCCGCGCGGCACCTTGGCGGCGCGCTGGCGTACTACGCGTCACCGGCTCCCGACGAGCAGCATACGGACGGCAAGGTGGCCACGGAAACCATCGCGCTGCTCGAGAAGAGCAAGGACCGCCCGTTCTTCATCGGCGCCGGGTTCTACCGGCCGCACTGTCCATTCATCGCCCCACGGAAGTACTTCGATCTGTATCCGCTGGACAGGATTCCGGCTCCCGCCGCGTCTCCAGAGTCGCATGCACCGCCCGCAGCGTGGTTTACGACTCCACCGAATTGGGGCGTCAGCGAGCTGGGGCAGCGGGAAGCCATCAGGGCGTATTACGCATCCATCAGCTTCCTGGACGCGAACGTCGGCCGGATCCTGGACGCCCTCGATCGCCTGCATCTCACCGACAACACCATCGTCGTGTTCATCAGCGATCACGGATATCACCTCGGGGAGCACGGCCAGTGGATGAAGCAGACGCTGTTCGAACGATCGGCGGTCGCGCCCGTGATCATGGCAGGGCCCGGCGTCTCGTCGAAGGGGAAGGCGACATCGAGGCTGGTGGAGTTCCTGGATTTTTATCCCACGCTCGCCGATCTGACTGGCGCGCGTGCGCCCCAAGGCCTGCAAGGCCGTTCGCTGATGCCGCTCCTGAAGAACCCGAAGGCGAAGTGGGACCATCCGGCGCTCACGCAAGTTCGAAGAGGCGGCGCCACGTCCGGGTACATGGGCTACAGCATCCGCACCGAGAAGTGGCGATATACGGAGTGGGACCAGGGCAAGGGCGGCACGGAGCTGTATGACGAAGCGCGCGATCCCAGCGAGTCAAACAACCTCGCGGCGGATCCGACGCATCGAAAGGTCGTCGCGGACATGCAGCGCCTCCTGCGGCGCGTGACCGGCCAATGAGACGCCGGACCATGCTCAGCGCACGTCTCCTCTTGGCGGCGACGGTCGTCGCGACGCTGGTTGGTGCCCGGCCGGTGGCACGGGGCCCGGCCACTCCGGCGCCGGTGCGCAGGCCCAACATCCTCTGGATTTCCAATGAAGACATGAGCCCGCGGCTCGGCGTCTACGGGGACGCCGTGGCGCGGACGCCGGTCCTCGATCGTCTGGCCAGGGAATCGGTCCGCTACCTGCGCGCGTTCACGACCGCGCCGGTCTGCGCGCCCAGCCGCGCCGCCATCATTACCGGGATGTACCAGACGACCATCGGCGCCCAGCACATGCGCACCAGCGAGGACAGGGTGCCCGAGCTGCCGGGCCCGTACCTGGCGGTCCCGCCGTTCTACGTCAAGGCTTTTCCGGAGTACTTGCGCGCGGCCGGCTACTACACGTCGAACCGCGCCAAGACCGATTACCAGTTCGGCACGCCCTTCACTATCTGGGACGATCTCGGCCGCAACGCGCACTGGCGCAACCGCGCCGACAAGAGCCAGCCGTTCTTCTCGGTGTTCAATCTCGAGGTGACGCACGAAAGCCAGGCGTTCCCTTCGAGTCCGGCGCGCGCCGGGAAGCGGCTCATCACCGATCCGGCGACGCTCCAGGTGCCGCCATACTACCCGGACACGCCCGCGGTGCGCGACGAGCTGGCCCGCATCTACGACAATATCGCCGACATGGACGGCCAGGTCGGCGAGCTCCTGAAGCAACTCCAGGACGACGGGCTGGCGGATAGCACGATCGTCTTCTTCTGGAGCGACCACGGCGACGGCGTGCCGCGGGCGAAACGATCGCTCTACGACTCAGGTCTGCGTGTCCCGCTGATGATCCGCTGGCCGAAGGCGCTGGGCTCGACGGTGGCGCCGGGCTCCGTGCGCGACGAGCTCGTGAGTTTCATCGACCTCGCCCCGACGGTGCTCTCCCTCGCCGGCGTGGAAATCCCGACGCACCTCCAGGGGCGGGTGCTCGTGGGGCCTGCCGCGGCCCCAGCGCCGACGTACGTCTTTGCGGCGCGCGACCGCATGGATCAGGAGTACGACATGATGCGCTCCGCCCGCGACGGGCGATTTCTCTACATCCGCAACTTCTCCCCGGAGCTCCCCTACGCGGGCCACATCATCTACCGGAACCAGAGCGCCATCATGCAGGAGTGGCTCAGGCTGCAGGCGGACGGGACGCTGACTGGGCCGGCAGCGCTCTGGATGCGAACACACCGTCCGCCCGAGGAGCTCTACGACACGACTGTCGATCCGCACCAGATCCACGACCTCTCGGCGGAGTCCGCGCACCGCGCGACGCTCGCGCGGATGCGCGGCGCGGTGACGGAGTGGATGGCGCGCACCGGCGACCAGGGGCTGATCAACGAGGCCGAGATGATTCAGCGCATGTGGCCCGGCGGCGTGCAGCCCGAAACCGCGCGGCCGTACATCGTCCTGCGCCGAACCACCGATGTCCCGGCGAGACAGGACTCGATGAAGATCCAGGGGCCGACCGAGGTCGTCATCTACGAGCCGACACAGGGAGCTTCCATCGGTTACACCACCGAGGAGGGTCCGGCGGCCAGATGGCGGCTCTACACGGGGCCGATTCTCATTGACGCCCCGATGACGCTGCGCGCCAAGGCCATCCGCTACGGCTACAAGGAAAGTACGGAAACACGCACGACGTTCACGAAGTTCTGAGGGCGCCGACCCGACCGGGATTGGTTCATCCCTCGGCCAGCGTAATATTGCGACCATGCGCCGCGCCTCACGCCTCCGCCTTGCCGTTGCTGTCGTCCCGCTCCTGTCGATTGCGCTCCTCGCGCAGAACGCCGCGCCGCTCGTCGACATGGCGATGGTTGCGAAGATCCGCGACGAAGGCCTGCAGCGCGCGAAGGTGATGGAGACCGAATCGTACATCGCCGACGTGCTCGGCGCGCGGCTCACGCTCTCCGAGGACATGAAGCGCGCGCAGGCGTGGGCCAAGGCCGAAATGGAACGCCTCGGCCTCGTCAACGTCGTCATCGAGCCGTTCATGGATTACGGGACGACGTGGGACAACGAGTACACGTCGCTGCACATGATGACGCCCGACTATCAGCCGATGGTGGGCTACCCGATCGCGCACACGCCGGGCACGAGCGGCAAGCAGACGCTAAACGCCGTCGTGGCGGAGATCAAGACGAAGGCGGACCTCGAGACATTCCGCGGCACGCTCGCGGGCCTGGCGGTGTTGATGAGTGCGCCGGCGACCGTCGATCTGAAGAAGATCGAGACGGGCACGCCGCGCTATACCGATGCAGAGGTGAAGAAGATCAACGATGCGGTGCCGCCCGCGCCGGCGGCAGCGGCGCCGCCGTCCGCGCCGAATCCCAACCACGTCACCGCGCTCGAGCGCATGCGCTTCTTCAAGGCCGAAGGCGTCGCCGTGGTCTTGCAGTGCGACAGCGGCTGGATGGGCGCGGTGCGCGGGTTTTCGCGCCCCGGTTCCGGCGCGGACAACTGGAGCCGCGAGGAGACGCTGGCGTCGCCCGCGATCGTGGCGATCAACCCTGAGCACTACAACCGCATGTATCGGATTCTGACGCGCGGCATCCCCGTGACGGTCGAGGTCGAGGTGCGCAACAAAAACGGGGCGACGGTGGAGCAGGCGAACAACGTCATCGGCGAAATTGCCGGCGGGAATCTGAAGGATGAAGTCGTCATGATCGGTGCGCACTTCGACACCTGGCACGCGAGTCCGAACGCGAGCGACAACACGTCGGGCTCGGCCGTGATGCTCGAAGCGATGCGCATTTTGCAGGCCGTCGGCGCGAAGCCGCGCCGCACGATCCGGATCGCGCTGTGGGCCGGGGAAGAGCAGGGCCTGCACGGCTCGACGCAGTACGTGGCGAAACATTTCGGTGATCCGAAGAGCCCGCAGGGCGTCACGCCGGAGTACCAGAAGCTTTCAGCCTACTTCAATCAGGACTACGGCCCCGGCCAGTATCGCGGCATCTACCTCCAGGGCAACGAGGCGGCGCGCGCGATGATGACCGCGTGGACCGCGCCGTTCAAGGATCTCGGTATGACCGCGGTGTCGATCCTCGGCGTCGGCAGCACCGATCACATCGCGTTCGACCGCGTCGGGCTTCCCGGATTCCAGTTTCTCCAGGACCGTGTTGGTGGCACCGGGGGCCACACCAATCTCGACTACATCGAGACGATTCCAGCGGAAGATATGAAGAAGAACGCCACCATCGTCGCGGCCTTTGCCTACCTCGCCGCGATGGCGGATTCGAAGGTGCCGAGAAAACAATGATCGACGGGATGAGCGTCAGGCATGCCAGGACCCTCCGTGCCGCCGCTGGCTGCGCCCTGCTTGCCGCGGCCGCGGCAACCTGGGTGTCCGCCGCGGCCGGACAGGTCCCCGCGCCCTCCTTGTCTGCCGCGACCACCGTCGCGGAGCGGCAGTCCGCCTGGGCCGCGCATCAGCGTCTCGCGGCGGCGTCGCCGTTTGCGCCACTGACTTGGCGCGTGCTCGGTCCGACCGGACAGGCGGAGCGGATTGAAGCGATCGCCGTGCCGGCGGGCAGCGGCAACACGATTTACGCCGGCCCGGGCGCGGGCAACGTGTGGAAGACGACCAACAACGGGCTCACCTGGACGCCGATCTTCGACCACGAATCCGCGTTCGCGGTGGGCGACATCGCCGTCGCCTCGTCAAACGGCCGCATCGTCTGGGTCGGCACGGGCGAAGTGCAGCCGCGGTTCGCCGGCTACGCCTTTGCGGGCGCCGGCGTGTTCAAGTCCACGGATGCGGGAGGCACGTGGACGAACATGGGGCTGGCCGATACCCACCACATCGGGAAGGTCCTGATCGACGCCGCGAATCCGGACGTCGTCTACGTGGCCGCGATGGGCCATCAGTGGACCCCGAACGCCGAGCGCGGGGTCTTCAAGACCGTCGATGGCGGCCTCCACTGGACGAAGGTGTTGTTCCTCGACGATCGCACCGGGGCGATTGACCTCGCGATGGATCCGTCGAACCATGACGTCCTGTACGCGTCGATGTGGCAGATCGAGACCGGACCGAGCAGCGGGATCTATCGCAGCCTGGACGCGGGCCGGACGTGGACGCGGCTCGGCAACGGGCTGCCGGGACTCATCGGGCGCAGCAACATCGCGGTGGCCTCGTCACACCCCGAAACCGTGTACGCATTCCTCGACAATCGCGCGCCGTTCACGGGCGGGCCGGCCACCCGGACGTACGTGGGCGGCGAGGTCTATCGCTCCGGGGATCGCGGCGAGACGTGGCGCCAGACCAACACGGACGATCTCTATCCGGTCTTCAGCGTCTACGGCTGGAAGTTCTGCGACATCCGCGTCTCGCCCGACAACGAGGAGGAGATCTACATCCTCGGCAATCGCGCGTTTCATTCGACCGACGGCGGCCGCACCTATGCCCGCATCGGCGAGACGATTCGACGGCTGCGCGACACCCAGGGCCTGGTGATGCACCTCGATCATCACGAACTGTGGATCGATCCGGCGGATCCGAACCACCTGCTCCTCGGCAACGACGGCGGCGTGTTCTCCTCGTACGACCGCGGCCGGTCCTGGCTGCACCTCAACACGCTGCCGCTCGGCCAGTTCTACAGTGTGGCGGTCGACATGGCCGAGCCCT
>JANPCT010000464.1:0-2205 GCA_031431095.1 Acidobacteriota bacterium
TGACGCGGCTGTAGTCGTAGCCGTACGGCTCGCGGCCATCCGGAGAGCTTTCCTCCGAGAACCCGCGCGCGCGCAGTTGCGCCGATGCCGGAGACAGCCGCGTCAGGCGTGTGGGGAATGCGCCGCCGGATCGATCGACAAGGATCTGGTCCCAGTAGACCCGCATGTTCGTCACGATTCGCACTTCGCGTGAGGCGCCGGCGAACCGGCCGGACAGGTCGACCGCGACCGTCTGCGGACGCCCGACGGGAAACCCCATGTCGGCGATCGTCGTCTGCCACGCGCCCGCGGCGTCCTTGACCTGCACGATGGGCGGCTGCATGGCGAGCCCGCCCTGATGCGCCGCAATGTTGTCTGTCGAGAACGCGTAGTCCGTCCAGCCGGTCAACAGGAGGACCGCGCGGTCGGCGCCGCTGCCAAGATCCAGGGTCAGGCTGTGGGTCGCCGCGTACCCGCGGATGCCGGAGCGCTCAAAATCGTCAGGATACCGGCGGTCGAGCGACTGCACCTGCGGCAGCACGTCGTGACCATGCTCGTCAGTCGCGGCCAGCGGCGGCGTCGCATTGCGGGTCGCGTAAATGCGGAACGGCGGACGCGGCGCGTCGCGAAGGCCCTCGTTGGGATACACCGCGACATCGCGAGGATGATCCACCGCCACGAGTTGCGCGCGATCGAGGAACATCGCCTCCTCGAGCTCGTTGGTAATCCGCAGCTCGTAGTAGCCGTCGCGCGGGCGCAGCTGATCGCCGCGAATGCGCACGTACTCGTCAGGATCCGGATGGTTCCACGTCGCGGGCCCGAGCCAGTCGCCCATCTCCCCGCCGCCCATGAAGTCGGTGATGAACTCGAAGCGAGTGCCGTTCCAGGTGAACAGGTACGGGCAGGACGAGGGCTTGCGATCGAGTTCCGTCACCGTGATCGGCGACGTCGCGCCTGCCGCGGGCGCGAGCTCGGTCTGCAGAAGTCCCGACGGACACTGGACGCGGACGATGTCGGCGGCGGCGCGCGGACCGAGACCGAATAACAGATCGGCGGGCGCCACAGCCGGCGACGCGTAGGACACTTCGAGTTTGTGGCGCAGACCGCCGGCGCGCATCTCCACGCTCGCACCTGCCGCGCTGCGGTTGCTGACACGCGCCGCGAGCCTGACGCGGAGCGCACGTTGACGGTTGCCGCCGTCATTGCGCCACACCCGCGCGCTGCCATCGTCGAGCATCACCAGGGCGTCGGTGTCGCCGTCGGCGTCGATGTCGCCGGCGACGAGACGCGCGATGCGGCGGCCGCCGGAAACGAGGGAACGGAGTCCGGCATCGTTGGTGACGTCGGTCCACTGGCCGCCGACGTTGCGATACAGCATCGGACCGCCCGCTGCGGCGACCACGAGGTCGAGCAGACCGTCGTTGTCGTAGTCGAGCAACTGCGCCGCGGTCGCGCCGCCAGCGCCCGGGGGTCCTGGCTGGAGGACGAAGCGTCCGCGGCCGTCGCTGAGCGCGAAGAGACCGGGTGTGTCGGCAAGTCCGAAGAAGAAATCGGTGAAGCCGTCCTTGTTGATGTCGCCGGCCGCCACTGCCGAGTACCGGCCAGGTCTGGCGAGCCCGACCGCGGTGGCGACGTCCAGGAACGTGCCGTCGCGCCGGTTCTGGAAGAGCGCCGGACCGCCGGATTCACCGACGAACAGGAGATCGATGTCGCGGCGGTTGTCGAAGTCGGTCGGCACCACGGCGATGATGCCTTTTGGCGCGGCGCTGAACCCCGCCGCCGCCGCAATGTCGGCGAAGGTGCCGTTGCCATTGTTCCGCAGCAGTCGCGTGCCCGCCGATCCAGCGGCGATCACGTCCAGGTCCCCGTCATGATCGACGTCCACGAGCGCTGCCGATCGCGCCGGGGACGTGGACGGCGTTACGGTCGCCTTGACCGTGACGTCTTCGAACTTGCCGTCCGCACCCTGGTGCAGCAACCGATCCCCGCTCTCGCGCAGCAGGTAGAGGTCGGCGCGGCCGTCTAGATCGTAGTCTCCAGCGACGGCGCCGGTAGCCCCCTGGACACCGCCGAGCGCCGCGGCCGCGGTCGCGTCGGTGAGGCGGCCCAGCTGGTTGCGGAACAGGCGCACCCCGGAGGCGGCGGTCACGACCAGATCGAGGTCGCCATCCGCATCGATGTCGACCAGCGTGAGGTCGCGGGCGCCGAGTTGCGCGAACTCCTCGG
>JANPCT010000465.1:0-1509 GCA_031431095.1 Acidobacteriota bacterium
CGCGGCTCGGGTTCAGGCGTAGGGCCGTCAACAGCCGATCCGCTCGCGGTAACGGGGGAGCCCCGGTCGGAGTGATGGGAGGCCTGTCTTCAGGGCACCTGACTTTCAGCGCCCCGATCCTCGATTGTTTGTGCGTGAAAAATGGAGTCGGCGGTCCGCATTGAACGGACGAACCTGCTGATTACACTCAAGCTATACCACGAATGGCAGTACCTACCGCCGGACCATCGCCGGCGCCTCGAGCATCCCGGCGGTCGTGTAGGCGAACGGCACGATCCGGTAGCGATACACCATGCCGTGCTCCCCTACCGCATACCCGCGATCCGGCTGCACCAGGCTGAACGCCTCGACGCCGGCCGGGAACGCCACCGGCTGCGACACCCAGCTCGCCCCCCCCGTCAAAAACGCTCTAGCCAGAGTCGCAAGCCGACGAGCGTGGTTGCGTAATTCGCCGGCACGGCGACGCGGCCCACCGGCACAAGACGGCGCCGGCCGCGCCCGTACGTCCGTCGATACCACGTCGCCATGAATCGCACGCCGGCCTCTCGCGTCGCCGTGGCGGTGAGCTTCCCGAAATAGGATCGCGGGCCGAACGTGGCGGCGAGGCGCCCATCGTGGGCCGCGGCTCGCAACGTTCGCACATGCACGTGAAGTTCGTCGGCCAATACGTGCAGTGGCACTCGAGTGTGCGTTGGCAGTCGCGCCATCAGCTTCTGTGCTCGGTCGAGGATAGCCGTGGTGGGTGGTGTCCGTCGACCCGCATCCCACGCACGGAATGTTTCGACTGCCACACCAAGGGCCGCCGCGCATTCCGCCTGCGACAACTGGAGCCGTGTTCGGATCTCTCTCAATGTCGAAGCGCATTGGGCCATCGGTCACGACGATGCCATTTGGCCACCGCGGACGGGAAGCGAATGGACGGCGATGGGAATTCGAGGTCCTGGCCGCCTCAAAAGTGGCGTGAAATCGCGAAGAGTATTTCAGTTGGTAGGTTGCGACCGGTCTCGGCGTCGCGCCCGCGTGTCGCGGCACTGCGCCAATGGAGCCGGCGGATGCGCGGAATGTGGCGAGAATGGCGCGCCCGGCAGGATTCGAACCTGCGACCCCCGGCTTAGAAGGCCGGTGCTCTATCCAAGTGAGCTACGGGCGCTGCGAGGTCGGCGGACCCTCAAGATGCCGTCGATGAATCGTTCGTTCCTCGCCGGATGGCTTCAGAGTCCCCGCAAACACAGCATCAAGAAACAGTGCGGCGTCAGACAGGACTAATCCCGTCCGCGCGACGGCCCCGCCCGTAGTCACGCTAACTTTGGCCCTTGCCCCGGAAGGAGCGCCTCGGCTCGTATGAGATCGTCGCGCGGCTCAGTGCTGGCGGGATGGGCGAAGTCTATCGCGCGCGGGAAACGAAGTTGAACCGGGGCGTGGCGCTGATGATTCTGCCCGACGCCTTCGCCAACGATCCGGAACGGTTCACGCACGAAGCGCAGACGATGGCGTCACTCAATCAATCCA
>JANPCT010000466.1:0-1947 GCA_031431095.1 Acidobacteriota bacterium
GACCGCTGCCAGTACACCGGGACGTGGCTGCTGTCGGACGAGGTCTATCTTGGGGCGGAGGTGGCAGCGGGCGCGAGGACGAAGAGTTTCTGGGGCATGGGCGATCGCGTCGTCGTCACCAGCGGTCTGTCGAAAGCCTACGGCATCCCCGGCGTGCGCATCGGCTGGCTCATCGCTCCGCCGGCACTTGTCGCGGACTGCTGGAGCCAGCACGATTACATCACCATCGGTCCCAACAAGATGTCGGATCAGATCGCGCGAATCGCCGTCCAGCCCGAGAATCGCGAGCGCTGCTACGAGCGCACCGGCCAGATCCTGCGCCACAACCTGCCGATTGCGCGCGAGTGGGTCGGCACCCTCGCCGGCCGCCTCACCTGGACCGAGCCGGAAGCCGGCGCCATCGGCCTGGTGAAATACGCATCCGACACGCCGAGCCTGGCCATCGCGGAGCGTGTTCGCGTCAACCGGAACACGTTGATCGTCCCGGGCACGCACGTCGGCCTGGAGGGTCACCTGCGCATCTGGCTTGGCGGACGCGAGGACTACCTTCGCGAAGGCCTGCGGCGAATCGGAGCGGAGCTGACCGCGCTCTTCGATTGATCATGGTCTGCCTTCGGGCCATGGGCGGTCTGTTAACCCGTGCCTTCCCGACGCGTAATAGGGAGGCAGAGGTTATTGAATGCGCCTGAGCCGTCCTGCCGCCGTTGCCGTTGCCGCCCTGACCACCTTGACGCTCGCCACCGGGGCCGCCGCGGCGCAGCGCCAGCCGGCCGCGCCGCCCGCCGAGGCGGCTGCCCGGACTCCGGCGCCCCCTTCAAGCGTCGTGCAGATGGATGCCGATGAAACGAGACGCACTCTCGAAGAGGTGTTCAAGCAGTATCCGCCGACCCTGGCCCGCGTGCTGCGGATGGATCCGACGCTGCTCGTGAACGACGCCTATCTGCAGCCCTACCCGCAGCTTGCGGCGTTTCTGAAGCAGCATCCCGAAATCCCGCACAACCCGAACTTCTTTCTCGCCGAGTTCGACGGCAACTCGTACTATCGTCAGACGCCCCAGGAGCGATCGATCGAGATGTGGCGCGAGACACTGCAGGGCTTCACCATCGGCGCGGTCATGCTCGCGATCGCGTCGGGACTGATCTGGCTGATCAAGACCCTGGTGGACTATCGTCGGTGGTCGCGCCTCTCGAAGATCCAGACCGAAGTTCACAACAAAGTGCTCGACCGTATGCAATCGAATGAAGACCTGCTCGCCTATATCCAGACGCCCGCGGGCCGGAGGTTCCTCGAATCGGCGCCGATTCCGATTGAGTCGCCGCGGGCCATCGGGGCGCCGCTCGGCCGCATCCTGTGGTCGGCCCAGGCGGGCGCGGTGCTGACGGTGCTCGGCATCGGGATCGCGCTGGTCTCGCGGAACACGCTCGAGGAAATCGCGGCGCCGCTGGCCGCACTGGGGGCGGTTATCGTCTCCCTCGGAATCGGCTTCCTCGTCTCGGCGGCGCTCGCGTTCATGCTCACTCGCCGCTTCGGCCTCCTCAACGGGCCGCAGGCGGAACCGGAGTCCCGTGGCTGACGCGACGTTCCTCGATGTCCGGCGGCTGCAGGCGAATGCCGACACGGCGGATGTCGCACTGGCGATGGACGAAGATGCCTTCCGCGCCTTCTACGACCGCACGGCGGGCGCGTTGTGGGGCTACCTGTCGCGCATCAGCGGCGATCGACAGGTCGCCGACGATCTGCTCCAGGAGTCCTACTATCGCCTGTTGAAGGCGTCGGTAACGTTCGAGAGCGAAGCGCACCGGCGCAATTATCTTTATCGCATCGCGACCAATCTGGTGCGCGATGCCCGGCGGAGCCCGCGTCCTCTGTTCGACGCGGGATTCGACATGGCGACGATGGCGGCGCCGCAGTCACCTGTGGATGTGGAGGGGCGAGCCGATGTCCGCC
>JANPCT010000467.1:0-3335 GCA_031431095.1 Acidobacteriota bacterium
TATTCCGTTGCCCGGAGTCGGGGCTGAGTTTGCACATTGTGCAAAGTCCGATGCGCGGGCTTGGCTGCTTCTGGAATCGTGCGTTCAGCTTTAGCCGTGCTCGGGCTTAGCTTCTGGTTCCAATCCGACTAGGGATCAGACGAACACGGCATCGGGTCCCGGATTCGTGGCGTTCACAGGGGCGTCAATTCCAGCCTGCACCAGCGCGGCCAATGAATCGAGGAGACTGGTTAGCTGGTTCGAACTAGCAGCCTCAAGGCACGCCAAACCATGGAACCACTCCCGCAATTACTGCAAGCAGAGTCCCGGCCCCGGTGAAGCTGTAGTGACCTGCCGCCAATGGATCGTCAGGACCTCGCTGTTGATCCATCGCCGGTCACGTAGGCGAATGTCACCATCGGCCGGTTGGCCTCCGGTAATTGCGCCAGCACCGCCTCATACTGCTCACGCTCGAAGAAGCCGACACGGACGTCGTCCTCTCGCAGCATTGCAAAATGGGGCTGGCCGGCCTCGCGGAAGCTGCAATCGCGGTCGACCCTCAGAAAAGCCAGGAGTCTCGGAGCGCCGGACGGTTCAAGTTGTATTAGAAACGAGTGAGAATGGCATTGGGGCGAGGATTCCGGCGTCCGCCCTGAGCACCCGGAGTAAGACTTCCGGCACGGATCCAGCACCCCGTTAAATCAAGAATAGAAATGTGTGCGTCAGACTGTCCAGCTGAAATTTTTATAAGAGGAACGCAATGCAATTGGAGTATCTGCACTCGAAGATTCATATGGCTGTGGTAACGGAAACCGACCTCAACTATGAAGGGAGCCTGACACTCGATCCAGACTTGATGGAGGCAGCCTGGATGCGGCCATTTCAAAAGGTACTGGTATCGAATTGCAGCAACACAAATAGGTTCGAGACTTATTTGATTGAAGGCCGGCGGGGCACCGGGGAAGTATGCCTAAATGGACCGACTGCACACTTGGGGAGTGTTAATGACAGAATCGTCGTGATGACATTCTGCCTGCTGTCAAAAGACGAAGCCGCTCAGCACGTCGTCAGAGTGATTACTGTGGGTGAGAGGAACGTTCCGGTCATCCTGTGAATCGGCGGTCAATTGCCGAGCGTCCACTCCAGGCTGCCGCGCTGCTCTAGCTCAGTCTTGCGCCCGGGTAGCATGTGATGGCCGGTTATCGCGAGCGCCTGCATCCGTCGGTGCTCTACTCCTCCTCCGGTGTTTGAGTTGTATCCCGTCTGAGTTGCCATGTGTGGGGCATATGGAAGGATCCATGTACCGGCTTGCCCGTGCCAATGATGACGACCGCCGCACGTCTCGAATCGATATTTTCGTCGAACGCCGACCCTCGCCGCTTGATGCTCACCTCGACGTTGAAGGCCGCGACCGTCAGCCCGATCTCCGGGCACAGGAATTCAACGATCCCTCGACCCGGCTCTAGGTCAATCCGGTCGCCACCGGTCTCCGTCGAGAAGTGGGAATGAAGATTGCCGTACATGGAATAAAAGTACACCTCGATGACCGCATCCTCCACCCGTTGCTCGGCCACATACTCGACTGCGAGGCGCATGGCGCTTCCCGTCGCGAACGTCGACGTCCTGTGTCCCTCGCCGTCGAACAGCCTGACGCCGACTGCGCGGGCCGCGGGTGATGCCGTTGCACGCTGCAGCCGCGGCCCAGACACGGCGGGCGCCTCCCCTAGCGTCCGCTCGTACTCCGCGATCACCGGCCCGGGCTTTCCATTCGCCGCAATCTCCCCCTGTCGCAGCAGGAGCACGCGGTCGCACAGACCTTCCACCGCCCCGAGGTTGTGCGAGACAAAGATGATCGTCGTGCCGGACTCCTTGAGCAGAGTGATGCGTTTGATGCACTTCGCCTGAAAGGCGTTGTCGCCGACTGCCAGCACTTCGTCGAGCAGCAGGATGTCCGGATCGAGATGCGCTGAAATCGCGAAGCCGAGCCGCAGGTTCATGCCGGACGAATATCGCTTCACCGGTGTGTCGATGAACGCCGCGACACCGGCAAACTCGACGATGCTCTCCATCTTGCTGCTGATTTCCCGGCGGGTCATGCCGAGAATCGCGCCATTCAGGTAGACGTTTTCCCGGCCCGTCAACTCCGGATGAAAGCCGGCGGCAACTTCGATCAGCGCCGCCAGCCGCCCGTTGACGGTGATCTCGCCTTGCGACGGCGCTGTGATGCTGGAGAGCAGCTTCAGCACCGTGCTCTTGCCCGCGCCATTGTGCCCGATGATGCCAAGCGCTTCGCCGCGTTCGACCTCGAAGCTCACGTCGCGGACCGCCCAGAAGTCCTGCCAGCCGCCGGCGCGCGACAGGACGCGGCGCAGCAGCGCCCGGGCCGCCGGCGGACTGCCGTCGTCACGATAGACGCGGTACTTCTTGGAAACGTGATCGAATTTGAGGTCAATCACGGCAGGTCAGATGAAATCGGCCATCGTCGCGTCAATCCATTTGAAATAGATGTAGGCGCAGACGAGGAGCAGCAGCGACATGGCAGCCGATATGGCAAGGGAATGAAAGTCCGGCGGCATTCCGCGCAGGATTACCAGCCGGACGTTCTCGATGACGCCGACCATCGGGTTCAACTCGTAAATCGTCCGGACTCGCGCCGGCACGATGCTGAGGGGATAAATCACCGGGCTCGCATACAACCCCAACTGCAGGAGCAGCGGCACCGCCACGCCGACGTCGCGGACGCGGGCATTGGCGGCTGAAAGCAGGAACGCCGTGCCGTTCGTCAAACAACTCAACACCACCAGCAACGGCACCGCGTACAGCGCGTTGACGGTCAGCGGGACTCGATAATGGACCAACAAGCCTATCAGGAGCGTCGAAGCTACGGCGAGGTCGAAGAGCGATGCCACCACGTAGGACAGCGGCAAGATCTCGCGCGGAAAGTAGACCTTGGTGACGAACTGCGAATGGCTCACCAGACTGCTTGTCGCGTTCGAGACCGCCGACGAAAAAAAAGTCCATGGCAGCAGGGCGGTATACGCAAAGAGCGCGTACGGCGCGCCGTCGCTCGGTATCTTCGCGACGTACGAGAAGAGAAACGTGAAGAGCAGCATCATGGACAGTGGCTGCAGGATCGCCCACACGATGCCGAGCACCGACTGCTTGTAGCGGACCTTGACGCGGTGCACGCTCAGTGCCCACAGCAGATGTCTATGCTGCACGAGCTTACTCAGGCTGGCGAGAAGGGTTGCGATGGAGAGCGCCGGCGGACGGATCACCGACATCCGGCGCGGGCCGCTTCGACGGCGGAGGCCGTCGGCGGCCTGAGTGCCGGGACAGCGTTCCGGGATGGCGCT
>JANPCT010000468.1:0-4459 GCA_031431095.1 Acidobacteriota bacterium
CGCCCGGCGCCTGCGCGCGGCCGGCATCCGTCGCCTCGGCCAACTCGCGCGACTGTCAGATCCCGAGCTGTCGCTCCTCGTCGGCCGGGCCGGCCCGGCGCTCGCCCGGCAGGCGGCGGGGGTCGATGCCAGCCGCATCCGGCGCACCGCCACGCCCCCGGCGCGCATCGAGGAGCGTCACCTCGTGTCCCCGAGCGCGGATCCCGCGATCGTCCAGTCGGCCCTCGTCGCGGAGGCCGAACGGCTCGGGCGCGAGCTCCGCTCGCGGGGCGTCTTCGCGCGGACGCTGACCCTTCGCCTGCGATTCGCCGACGGCCGCATCGACTCCCGCACCACGCCGCTCAGCGAGGCCACGGCACTCGACGGGATGCTGCTGGCGGCGGCCACCGAGCTCCTCGCGCGCCTCTGGTCGGGCGAACGCGCTGTCCGCGCGGTCGGTATCTCGGGCGCCGGCCTCCTCGCCGGCGCCGGCGACGCTACCCTGTTTCCGCTGTCCCGCGCGTGACGGTCCGCGGCTAGACTATCTGTGGCCGTGGCCAAATCTCCGAAGCCCCCGAAGTCCCCCGCCGAGACGCGGGCGATCATGAAGAAGCTCGAGCGCCAGCACCCCGGCGCCGACACCGAGCTGCACTTCACCACGCCGTACGAGCTGCTCGTCGCGACGATCCTCTCGGCGCAGTGCACCGACGAGCGCGTCAACCAGGTGACCCCGGCGCTCTTCAAGCGCTATCCCGACGCACAGGCGCTGGCAACGGCGACCACGGGAGAGCTCGAGCCGCAAATCCAGTCGACAGGGTTCTTCCGCGCGAAGTCGAAATCGCTCCTCGGGATGGCGACGTCGGTGTGCGAGAAGCATGGCGGCCGGATTCCCGCGGCAATGGACGCGCTCACCGAGCTTCCAGGCGTCGGCCGCAAGACCGCAAACGTCGTCCTCGGTCACGCGCTTGGCGTGCCCGGGCTCCCAGTCGATCGACACGTGCTCCGCGTTTCCAACCGCATCGGCATTGCGGCCGGCGACGACCCCGAAGTCGTCGAGCAGCAACTCGGCTCGGTGATGCCGGCGAACAAGTGGACAGTGACGTCCGACACGCTGATCCTGCACGGACGCCGCATCTGCAAGCCGAAGCCGCTGTGCGATCAATGCGTCGTGCGCGAAGACTGCGTCCATTACCGGACGGTGATCGCGCGATCCGCCCGAAAGCCTAAAGTTGAAAGCCTGAAGCCTCCTCGAGGGCGGCGATGACGAGGGCGCGGTTTACGCGGCTCGTCGAGGACGCTCTCACCGAGATTCCGAAGCGGTTCCGCGACGAAATGCGCAACGTTGCTGTGGTTGTCGAGGACGAGCCGTCACCGGAACTGCTCGACGAAATGGAAGTGGAGCCCGGGGACACGCTCTTCGGTCTCTATCAGGGCACGCCTCTTCCCGAGCGGAGCTGGGCGTTCGGCAACAACCTGCCCGATCGCATCTCGATTTACCAGAGACCCACCGAGGAGGCGTGTGCGAACGAGGACGAAATCCGCGACTGCGTCGCCGAGACCGTCATCCACGAGTTCGGGCACTACTTCGGCATGAGCGAAGAAGAGATCGAGGACATCGAGGAGAAGTTCTGGCGCGGCGAGTCAGTCGAGGATGAGTAAAGGCGGATGATTAACGCCAGAAAGCGCTTCGGCCAGCATTTCCTCGCGCCGGCCTGGGCCGACAAGGTCGTCAAGGCGATCGCGCCGCGGCCGAGCGACCATTTCCTCGAAATCGGTCCTGGCCCTGGCGCGCTGACCAGCCGCCTCGCCACCCGCGCGGCCCACGTGACGGCCATCGAAATCGATCGCGAGCTCGCGGCCGCGCTCCGGCCGCAGCTCCCGGCCAATACCGAGCTCGTGGTCGCGGACGTCCTTGACGTGGACCTCGCCCCGTACTTTGCCAACGGACCTGTCCGCGTAGCCGGCAACCTGCCGTACAACATCTCGTCGCCGATCCTGTTCACGCTCCTTGCTGCGGCGCGCGCGTCGCCGTCGCTCGAGGACGCCACCTTGATGCTGCAGCTCGAGGTCGCCGACCGCCTCGTGGCCGCGCCATCGACGAAGGATTACGGTGTGCTGACCATCTTTACGGCGATGCAGGCCGACGTGACACGGCTGCTGACACTGCCGCCGGGCGCGTTCCGGCCGGCGCCGCGGGTCCAATCCGCCGTCGTCCGGCTCACCTTCAAGCCTTCACCGATTGTTGCGGGCGGTGACGCCCTCTTCGCGCGGATGGTGAGGACGATGTTCATGCAGCGCCGGAAGACGCTCCTCAATGCCCTCCGGCCGTTCGCCGAGTCGATCCGGCGCGAGCCTGGAACCCTGCTGGCACGTGCCGGAATCGACCCGGTCCGGCGGCCCGAAACCTTGACTCAGGCGGACCTCCTGCGGCTTCTCTCCGCGGCCGTCGCATGAGCGTTAAGCCTTGAGCCATAAGCCTTTTCGTCGACCTGTGCTATAGTCGGCCCGGTTCGATTCCGTCCCTGACCAACGTCCCAGCGAAGGTCAGGCGGCCACGCTTCCTCCGCGGCGCCAGCCGCAGCGTGACCTTCCGACGGGGACGCGTGTGTTCACAGGCTGGGGTTTCCATTTTTGATGATTGCTCCCGACAGCACGGCTGCGCCAGGCGCGCCGGCGCTCGAACTGATCCCGCTCGGCGGGCTCGGCGAGTTCGGCATGAACATGATGCTGGTCGCCTGCGGCGACACCGCGATCCTCGTGGATGCCGGCGTCATGTTCCCGGAGCCCGATCAGCTCGGCGTGGATCTGATCATCCCGGACGTCCGCCAGTTGCGCGACTATCACATCCAGGCGCTGGTGCTGACGCACGGACACGAAGATCATATCGGCGCCGTTCCGCACGTCGTCGCGCACTTCGACGGGCCGATCTTCGGTACCAGGCTGACGCTCGCCTTCCTCGAACCGAAGCTCGAAGAGCACGGCGCCGAGGTGCGGGCGCGGCTGACTGAAGTCCGGCCGCGCGATCGCGTCACCGTCGGCAGCTTCACGATCGAGTTCCTGCGCGTGACGCACAGCATGCCCGACTGCGTGGCCGTGGCGATTCACACGCCGGCCGGCGTCGTCCTGCACACGGGGGACTTCAAGATCGATCAGACTCCGCTGGACGGCCAGCACGTCGACTTCCAGCGGTTTGCCCAGCTCGGCGCGCAGGGGGTGCTCGTCCTCATGGGGGACAGCACCAACGTGGACCGCAAGGGCGTCAGCGGCTCCGAGCGCGACGTCATCGACGGGTTCGAAGAGGTGTTCACGAGCGCGCGCGGCCGGATCGTCATCGCGATGTTCTCGTCCAGCCTCTACCGGATGCAGATCCTCGTCGATCTCGCCGACCAGTTCGACCGGCGCGTGGCGTTTGTCGGCCGCGGCGTCGTCGACAATTCGCAAATCGCGATGCGCCTCGGCTACTTGCGGATCCCGCCGGGCGTGCAGATCCGCGACAGCGACCTCAAGAGCTACCCGTCGCAGGACGTCGTCATCATCTGCACGGGATCGCAGGGTGAGCCGCAGGCGGCTCTGCCCCGCATCGCGATCAACGACCATCGCCACGCCAGGATCGACCAGGACGATGTGGTGGTGTTCTCGGCGCGTGAGATTCCGGGCAACGAAAAAGCGATTGGCCGGGTCATGAATCACATCGCCAAGCGCGGGGCCGACATCATCTACGAGGGCACCAAGCACATCCACGTGTCGGGCCACGGCAGCGAGGAAGAGCTGAAGCTGATGCTGTCCCTGGTCAGGCCGCGCTTCTTCGTGCCGATACACGGGGAGTACCGGCAGCTGGCCCGGCACGCGCGGATGGCGCGGTCGGTGTCACCCGACACGACGCCCGTGCTCGCCGAGAACGGCGACGTCATCCGTATTGACGCCGACGGGGCGCGGATCGCCCGCAAGGTGCCGGCGGGCCGGATCCTGATTGATGGCACCCGAAGCGGCGAGGTCGGTGACGAGGTGCTGCGCGATCGGCGCCACCTGGCCGGCGACGGGTTGGTCGTGCCAGTCGTCGCGATCAACCGCCTGTCGGGGATGGTCGAGGAGACGCCGGACGTGATTACGCGGGGATTCGTGCTGGACGCCAGAACGGCAGCGCTGCTGACAGTGATCCCCGGCCTCGTGAGCGCCGCGATCGAAGGGGCCAGCGTGGAAGAACGGACCGATTCCGGCCTGATGAAGGAGAAGATCCGAGTGGACCTCCAGCGGTTTTTTCGCAAGCGTTCGGGGCTGCGGCCCTTCGTCCTCCCCGTCGTCATGGAGATCTGACGTGGGATCCAGCTCTGCCCTCTCCCGACGCGTCAGCGAGTTCCTCGGAGTGGCGCTCTTCGCCACCGCCCTGATCTGGCTGATCTCGCTCTCGAGCTATAGCGCGAGCGACCCTGTCTGGTTCTTCAACACGGGTTCCGATCTGGCGCCGGCGAACTTCGCCGGG
>JANPCT010000469.1:0-5280 GCA_031431095.1 Acidobacteriota bacterium
CCCGCTGAAGTTCGAACAAGAGGTCGACATCACCATCCGCGTCACGGAGGTCACCAGCCGGACGATGAGCTATGCGTGCGAGATGACGCAGGACGGCCGGCGCGTCGCCACCGGCACACTGAAGATCGCCTGCGTCTCGAAATTGCCTGACGGCACCATGAAGTCAACCGGGATTCCGCCTGCAATCGCGGAGCGCTTCGATGCTTTCAGGATTGGCAGCGGCGGCGGCGAAACAACCTGCGCCCCGGACTCTGAGAGTAGAATCGCACCAACCTCATGAAACTACTCATTGCGCTCGCCACCATGCTTGCCCTCGCGCAGGCGCCTCCGCTCACCAAGGCCGAACAGTTCCTGGACGCCGCCCGCAAGGGTGACGCGGTTGCGGTCAAGAAGCTGCTGGACGAAGGGGTAGACGTCAACACCAAGTTCCGCTACAACGCGACCGCGCTGTTCTACGCCTGCGATCACGGGCATCTCGACGTGGTCAAGTTGCTCCTCGATCGCGGCGCGGACATGACCGCCAAGGACACCTTCTACGGCTTCACCCCGCTGATGTTGGCCACAGACCCGGCGCAGACAAAAAAGCCGGCGCACGCGGAAATCGCGAAGCTGCTCATCCTCAAGGGCTCGCCGGGCAAGGACGCCGCGCTCAGCAGCGCCGTTGAGTCGGGCGACGCCTCGCTCGCGAAGGTGATTCTCGACAGCGGCGGCCTGACCGCAGCCAATCTGTCCGATGCGTTCGAGGCCGCCAAGGCGGCGAACAAGGGGGATATGGTCACGTTGCTCGAGACCGCGGGCGCAAAGCCCTACGAGGATTTCAAAATCGATCCGGCGCTCCTCGCTAAATTCCCGGGATCGTACAAAGGCGCAAGCGGCAACGAGATCACCGTCGCTGCCGCCGGTTTACGCCTCACCTTGGGACAGGCTGCGGCGCCGCCGGCGCAGCGGCTCACACTGGTCGCGACCGGCGAGAAGACATTCAAGGCGATCGGCCCGCCGGTGTCGATCACGTTCCAGGTCGCGGGCGACAAGGTCACCGGCTTCGCGTTGACGCAGGGCGCGAATCCGCCCGCCGTGTTCACACGCATGGAGGGGAAATAATCATGCGCCGTTTCGCATTCGCCGCAGCTGCCGTGTGTCTCGCCGCCGGCACGTCCCTCGCCGCGCAGAACTGGCCGTCGTTCCGCGGCGCCAACGCGGCCGGCACCGCGGACGGAAAACCAACGGCGGTGAAGTGGAACGCCACCACCGGCGAGAACGTCGCGTGGAAGACGCCAGTCGGCGGCGTCGCGGTGTCGAGCCCGATCGTGTGGGGCAACCGCGTCTTCGTCTCGACCGCGATCGGCAGCGACCCGAAGCAGGGCATCCGCACCGGCCAATACGGCGACGTCGAGCCGGTTGCCGACACCTCGAAGCATACCTGGCACCTGATCGCCATCGACAAGACGACCGGCAAGGTGGTCTGGGACAGAGTCGCCTTCGAAGGCATCCCGAAGACGAAGCGGCACCCCAAATCCAGCCAGGCCTCGGCGACCCCCGTGACCGACGGCAGGCACGTCATCGTCTCGTTCGGATCCGAAGGGCTCTACGCCTACGGCTTCGACGGCACGCTCGCCTGGAAGAAGGATCTCGGCGTCCTCAACTCCGGCTGGTTCTTCGACCCCGATTACGAATGGGGCATCGGCAGCTCGCCGATCATCTACAAGAACATGGTGATCGTGCAGTGCGACATCCAGCGCGGCTCGTTCCTCGCCGCGTTCGACACCAGCACGGGCAAGGAAGTCTGGCGTAGCGGACGCGAAGAGATTCCGTCGTGGTCGACACCGACGATCTTCGAGGCGAACGGCAAGGCGGAGCTCGTGACGCAGGCGACGACGTTCACGCGCGGCTACGATCCGATGACCGGCAAGGAGTTGTGGAAGTACTCCGGCAACTCCGAGGTCGCGATCCCGACGCCGATCGTCGGGCCGGGCTTCGTGCTCATCACCAACGGCTACCGCGGCGTGCAACCGATCGTCGCCGTCAAGCCCGGCGCGACCGGCGACATCACCCTGAAGGCTCCCGAAACGAAGAGCGAGTTCATCGCCTGGAGCACAACGCGCGGCGGGCCTTACATCCCGACCCCGGTGATCTACGGCGATCAGCTCTACATCCTGCAGGGCAACGGCGTGCTCGCCGCCTACAAGGTGGCAACGGGCGAACGGGTCTACCAGGAGCGTCTCGGAGGCACCGGCGGCTCCTTCAGCGCCTCACCCGTGGCCGCCGACGGCAAGCTGTACCTCTCGAGCGAAGACGGCGACGTCTTCGTCGTCAAGGCGGGGCCGGTTTTCGAGTTGCTGTCCAAGAACCCGATTGGCGAGGTGCTGATGGCCACACCCGCCATCTCGGACGGGCTGATCATCTTTCGCGGCCTGAAGAACGTCTACGCCATCAAGGCACAGTAGTGGCGAGACGAACGCGCGAAGCGTCGCGGCGTGATCGCCGCGATCAGGGACGCGCGAAGGCATACAGCGACGACTTGGTCCGGATATAGATCCGGCCGTCGGCGATCGCCGGCGTCGCGAAGACTTCGTCGTCCAGCGGATTGACCGACAGGATTTCCCATTCCGCCTTGGCGTCGACGACCGAGGCGGTACCGTCCTGGCTGACCAGGAAGACCTTGCCATCGGCGCCGACCGGCGAGGCGAAGTACTTGTCGATCGCTCCCTTGAGGCGGCCCTGCTTGAGCACCTTGCCGGTCGCCGGATCGATGGACAGCAGGATGCCGCTGTCGTTGATCATGAAAAGGACGCCCTTGTAGAGAAGGGTCGAGGGCACCTGCGGCACGGGGCGCTGGTACTTCCACTTCACCGCGCCGTCGGTGACATCTCCCTTGCCTCCGAGCCTGATCGCGAGCAAACCGTTCTCGGATGCGAGCATCGCGCGCATCACGTCCCACTCTTTGGCAGTCAGCTTGCCGTCGCGGTCTCCGTCGAATGCCGGAAAGCCGTACTTCGGACTCAGCATCCGGTCGAGCGGAGTCGATCCGGTGATTTCCTCGCCGGCGATAACGCCGTCGGCGTTCTTGTCGTACTGCTTCAGTCCCTCCGCCCATGGAATCGTCGGGACCTGCTGGCCCGGCTGATTCTGTCCGAAGCCCCAGCCGTTGATCCAGGCGGTATCGCCTTCAATCGAAGCGACCGACTTCATCTCGCATGCCAGGCCCCGCACCCACCACACCCGGTGGCCGTCCTTGACGTCGTAGGCGGAGAGCTGGAACGACTCCGGAATCAGCAATTGCTTGCCGCCGTCCTTCGGCTGGTAGACGGTCGGCGTCGAATAGCCGGAGATGACGCCGGGGCGATCGATCTTGTAGCGCTGCTTGCCGGATTTCGCGTCCACGCCCAGCAGATACGAGCCGGTGTCCTGATCGACCGGCAGCACGAGCGTGCCGTCGACGACGATCGGGGATGCGCCGAACCCGTAGTACATGTTGAACGGTCCGATCGGAAGCCGCCACTGCTCCGTGCCGTCGGCGCGGAAGGCGATCAACCCGAAGTCCTGGAAGAACGCGTAGACGTTGTCGCCGTCGGTCACGGGAGACGGTGAGGCAGGGCCGTTGACGTTCTCGAGCCTGCCGGTGAGCCGCCGCGGCACCTCGCGGCGCCACAGCTCCTTGCCGGTGTTGCGGTCGAGCGCCAGCACCACCAGCCTGGCGCCGTCCAGCCCGGTCATGAAGATGTGGGTGCTCGTCAACACCGGCGACGAATGACCCGCCGGAACCGCCGCCTTCCACAGCACGTTTTTCTCCGGACCGAATTCGGCCGGCAGGCCGGTGCTCTCGGCGACGCCGTTCCCGTTCGGTCCGCGGAAGCGCGACCAGTCGGTGCCGGATGCCGCCAGCGACGCCGCAAGGGTGATCAGAACGAGCAGTTTCGTCATTTGGCTCCAATGGCCCACAGGAACTTCGTCGTGCGGAAGAACATCTGTCCACCCGAGATCGCAGGAGAGCTGAGCGAGTAGTCGTCGAACTCGTTTTCGGCCAGCACCTCGAACGCCGGACCCGCCTTCACCACGCTGGTGACGCCGTCCTCGTTGGTGATGTAGATGCGGCCGTCGGCGAGGACCGGGGATCCACTATACGTCCCCGGCCTCAGACGCTGCCGGCCGTAGATCTCCTTGCCCGTCCGCGCGTCCAGGCAGAACATGATGCCGCGATCGTTGACGCTGTAGACATAGATTCCGTCGGTGACAGGCGTCGGCACGTCGGGTCCGCTCTCGAACGACCAGAGCAGGTGCGACACGGTGATGTCACCGCGTCCACCCGCCTTCAGCGCGAGCATGGGTCGCTCGCGCGTCGGCGCGATGATCAGATCGCCGTAGACGACAGGCGACGCCACAATGCGGTAGTTGGGATCGTTCGACGGGTTCAACCCCTGCGCGCGCCACAGCTCCTTGCCGGTCGACACGTCATGGCCGGTGACGACGTCGCCGCCGGTGAGGACGATCTCCTCCGCCGCGCCGACTTTGAGGAGCGCGGGAGTGCTGTACGCGTCGGGCGACTCCATGATGGCGTTCGTCGGCCGCTCGACCCGCCACGTCGTCTTGCCGGTGGTCTTGTTGATGCGCAGCAGGTACGACGGATCGTCGGTGCGCATGCCGTGCAGGACCTGCACGTACAGCGAATCGCCGTGCAGCAGCGGCGACGAGCCGTACCCCCAGTTCAGTCCGAAGCGTCCGTAGTCAGCCTGGATGTCACGCGACCATAGTTCCCGGCCGGAGAAGTCGAAACCTTTCAGAATGCCGGTCCCGGTCATGACCCACACGTTCGTGCCGTCGGTCGCGGGCGACGGCGTGGACTGGTTCTGCTTGCGCTGCATGCGGTTGCCGCCGCCAAGCGGCCTTTGCCACAGCAGAGTGCCCTTCGCGCGATCCACGCACCACAGGTGAAGGCTGGGCGCCTGCCCGCTGTCGGGCAGCGGATCGGCGATGTTCAGGAAAATGCGATTCCCCCAGACGATGGGAGTCGAGCCGGACAGCGCCGGCATCGGCAGCTTCCAGAGAACGTTCTCGGTCTGCGACCACTTGAGTGGAAGGTTCTTCTCGCCGCTGATTCCGTTATGCGACGGGCCGCGCCAATGCGGCCAGTTCTCGGCTCCCAGGGGAGCGACGGCGCAGGCCAGGAGAAGCGCCGTGATGGTTCGGCTACGCATATGATCAGCTCCAACGAACCGCGTCTTACAGTTATTCCGCCCGCAGTGCGGCGATGAGAGGCGCCCGCAAGGCCGCCCTCGTCGCGAT
>JANPCT010000470.1:0-5513 GCA_031431095.1 Acidobacteriota bacterium
CGACATCCTCACTCAATGACCCTGCTGTTGTGGGGCCGCCCCCTGGTGCTTGCGGCCCTGGTGCTGTTGGCCTTCGTACTGCTCTGGACCGCGGCGACGAGCCGCGACTGAACGTCGATGCAGGTACGAAGCGCGCTTCGCGCCGCCGGGAACACCCATCCCGGGCTTCTGCGCGGGTCCAACGAGGACCGCTTCCATTACGATCCCGCGCGCGGCGTCTTCATCGTCATCGACGGTGTCGGGGGACAGGCGGCCGGCGATACCGCGGCCGAAACCGCCCTGCGTCAGATCCGGGCCCGGCTGGAAGCCGGGTCCGGTGCGGCGGAGGAGCGCCTTCGCGATGCGATCACGAGCGCAAACAACGAGGTCTACCGGCTGGCGTCGCTGCGTGCCGAGTGGCAGGGCATGGCATGCGTGCTGACCGTGGCAGTCCTGGATGGCAATGATGTCGTCGTCGGCCACGTCGGCGACACACGCATGTACAAAGTGCGCCGCGGCCGGATCGACAAGCTGACCCGGGACCATTCACCCGTCGGCGAGCGGGAGGATGCCGGTGAACTGTCCGAAGCGGACGCCATGCGTCACCCCAGGCGCAACGAGGTCTATCGCGACGTCGGTTCCGAGCCGCACCAGCCCGCGGACGCGGGCTGGATCGACGTCGAACGGGTGCCATTCGAGGAGGACGGCGCGATCCTGTTGTGCAGCGACGGGCTGACCGACCTCGTCGATTCAACAACGATCAGGCAGACCGTCGAGGAGTACGCCGGGCATCCGTACGAGATCGTCCGGGCCTTGATCGACGCCGCCAACGAGGCGGGCGGCAATGACAACGTCACGATCGTCTACGCCGAAGGGGCCCGGTTCGCCGAGGGTTCGGACACCCGCGATCTGACGGCGCGACGCATCGTAGGAGCCGGCGCGTCGGTCGTCGCACCGCGGCCTGACCGGCGGCGACGCGCGTGGCGTGTGTCGGCGCTGGTGAGCCTGCTGATGGCCGTTATCGCGGCCGCGGCGTACTCACGATACGGGTGGCCCCCGGCTGCGGTGATCCCGCTGCCTGAAGGTCCGGCTCCTGCGGTCATCGTCGTCGCGCCAGGAGCCAGTATTCGCGAGGCGATGGCGCGCGCGGGCGCGAATACCGAGATCGTCGTCGAGCCCGGAGAGTACCGGGAGCGCGTAGTGCTCAAGAGTGACGTGCGGCTGCGCAGCCGCGTCCCGCGGGGCGCATCGATTCGCTTGCCGGCGGGCGCATCAGAGGCGGACGCCGCGGTCGCGGCCGTCGACATCTCCGGCGCCGACGTCGTCGGCTTTCGGATCATCGGTGATGCCGCAACTCCGCTCGGCACCGGTGTCTCGTCCACGAACTCGGCGCTGACACTGACTGATGTCGAGATCCAGGGCGCCACGGTGGCGGCCATCGTCTTCGAGGTCGGCGCAGCGGGCGGTCTGCTCGGCAGCGACATCCACGACAATCCCGGGGCGGGCGTCATCGTGCGCAGCGGCGCGGCCCCGAGAATTGCGCACAACGCTTTTCTCCGCAATGCGACCTCCGGACGCGCCGCTGGTCCGATGCTGATCGAAGCGGGAGGCCGTCCGGAAATCCGCGGCAACACGTTCCTCGGTGTCGGGCCAGAAGCAATCATCGGACTGCTGGGGGAGAGCGCCGCAGCCGTGCCGCGAGACAACTGGTTCCTGGCATTGCCGGGCATGAGCGCTCCGCCTTCGGTGCGCGGCGGGCGCCAGGGACGGCAGGGGCGTCAGGGCTCGCGATGACAACGGTCTTTCATCGGCTTGGACCGTTCGAGATCCTGGGTCAGATCGGCTCCGGCGGCATGGCGCAGGTGTTCCTTGCCGAGGATACGCGGCTCGCCCGGCGCGTGGCGCTGAAACTGGTGCAGGTCGCGGACGATCGGCACGGTCAGGAGCGGCTCGAAGCGGAGCGCTGGGGCGCGAAGCTTCAGCGGCGGCTCTCCGATGTCTGCCCGCTGGTCCCCAAGGTCTACGAAGACGGCGAGCTGGCGCCGTACTACTACATCGCGATGGAATTCGTCGCCGGCGACGATCTCTCGACGATCATTTCGCGCGGTCCCGTGAACCCGCCGGACGCCGTGTCGATCGCCGTGCAGCTGTGCCGCTTTCTCGAGTGCGCCCATGCGCTGGAGACGTCGATCGACGGCGTGCCGTTCCGATCGCTGGTGCATGGCGACCTCAAGCCGCGCAACGTGCGCATGTCGGACGCCGGCGACCTCAAAGTGCTCGACTTCGGCATCGCCAAGGCACTCGCGCTCAGCCGGAAGGTGACCCGCAACGCGTTCGGCAGCATTCCCTACATGTCCCCCGAGCGCCTCGACTCGCACGATGGCGAGATCGGCAAGCCGGCTGACCTCTGGGCGCTGGGCGTGATTCTTTACGAGCTGCTCAGCGGCGCCGCGCCGTTTCACGCGCCCGACACGCGGAGGATCGAGCAGCAGATCCGCGCGGGTTACGATCGCCGTCCGCTGGGCGAGAGTGTGCCCCGCCCCCTGCGCGCGATCACCGCGCGCATGCTGGCGTTGTCACCCGAGGATCGTTACGACTCGGCGACCGCCGTGCGTGAGGACCTCGAGGCGTATGCCGGAGGCAACTCCACCGTCGCGGAGCGCGACGGTTTTCCCCGCCAGATCTTCGAGGCCGCCACCCGCCGCACGCAGCCACTGCCCGCGGACGCGGCGACGCGGCGGACGCAGCCCGCGGCGGCTGCCGAAACCTCCGTCACAGCGAGTCCCAGGGCGACTGTCCGGCGTCCCGCCGCGTGGCGGCTGCCGTCGCTGCGCACGGTGCTCCTGGCGGCCGCAATCGTGATTGTCGGCAACGAGGCCGCGCTCGGGTTCTCCGCTCGTCGTCTCGCCGCGTCGGCCGGCAGCCGCGACCTCGATGCGATGTCCATGGTGTGGGACGAGTACGGCAGGTTGTCCAACCGCAGCTTCCTGCGTGTCGGCGTCCTCGGGCTCGAGACCTCGCTGCGGGCGCGGGTATTCGAATTGTCAGAGCGAGTGATCGCGAACTACCGCAGCCCGTCGCCGACGGTGCGGGAGCGCCAGTGGCGCGCGGCGCAGGTCAACCTCCGGCAGGCGGTCGCGCTCGCGCCTCGCGATCGCCGGCTCGCCGCAGACCTCCGTTATTGCGAAGGGCACCTGCACCGCATCGACGGCGAAGCGGCGAAGGGCCGCAACCAGCGCGCCGCCGCGAGCCAGCATTTCGCCGACGCCGTGACGGCGTTTCGCGAATCGGCCGAATTGCGTCCGGGATGGCCGGATCCCTTCCTCGGCCTGGCGCGCACGTTCATCTATGGTCTCGAGGACACGGATCGCGCCGCCGATGCGTTGAAGCAGGCGGAGAAGCGCGGCTATTCCATTGGCGACCGCGAGACGGCACAGCTGGGTGACGGCTATCGCGTGCGTGGAGACAGCTTGCGCCAGACCGCGCGGCAGTTGACCGGACTGCCGCAGGAGACCGAGTACATTCAGCGGGCGATTGCCGCATATCGAGAGGCGCTGACGCAGTACGAAACGATTCCCGGATATCCCGGCGTGGCCAGCGCCCTTCGCCGCGCCCATGCCGCCATCACCGACCTCGATACGCGACTGCTCGAACTCGCCGCGGAGAAGGACGCGCTCACGTGGGGGTGACCTACACGACCGGGGTGGAACGCGACGCGGCGCGTCATCGCCGCCGTCTGAGAGCGCCCCAGGCACTGGATCTCACGATTGTCGCGGTGTCCCTGCTTGCCGTCGCCATGATTGCCGCCGCGTACGAGGGACGCCTGAGCACCGCGCCCCCCTTGTCCGCGGTCACCATCGACCTTGCCCACGTCGCCGACGCGCGGGCGCTCGAGCCGGCCTTCAAGACAGTTTTCGACGACGATGCCGACGTCCGCCTGGCCGCCGCGGAGCTCTTTACGTTCCTGCGTCCGGCCGATGGCGCTCCGCGCGTGCCGGCCAACGTTGGAGCGCTGGCACGGGTGCGGGTGCGCGCTGGTACGATCGATCGCGCGCCGGGGGCGCCCCTGTTCCGGCAGCGGCTCGCGGATGAACGCGCCCGCGCGGTCGCCGCCGGCGCCGCGGCACCGGCGACCATTTCGCGGATTGCCGGCGCAGACCTGGCCGCGATCAAGCCGTTGCTGGTGGTGCGCTCGCGCGCGGCAGCGCGAAACGCCCTGCTATTGTGGGCGGCTCTCTACATCGCCGGCTTCCACGTCGTGTCGTACTTCTGGCGGCGACGCGGCATGCCCGGTGACCGGCTGCTGCTCGCCGTCGCGCACACACTGACCGCGATCGGCTTTGCAATCATGGTGAGCCGGGCCGATCCGTATCGGGACGTAATGCTGTTCGTCCGCTACGCCCAGGGCATCCTCACGGGTCTCGTGCTCGTCGTCGCCATCTCGCTGGTCAACATTCGCACGGCACTGCTGCGGCACTTCAGTTTTCTGCCGCTCGCGGCCGCGCTGCTCCTGTCCGTCTCGCTGATCGTCTTCGGCAGCGGGCCGTCGGGCAGCAGCGCGAAGGTGAACCTCGGACCACTGCAACCCATCGAGGCGATCCGCATACTGCTCGCGTTGTTCCTGGCCGGCTACTTCGCGCGGCACTGGGAAGTCCTGCGATCGGTCCGCGAAAGTTCCGTCGGCGGCGTGACGCTCCCTTACTGGCTCAATTTTCCCCGCGTGCGATACGCCGTGCCGGTCCTGCTCGGCGTCGCGGCGGCTCTGGCGTTGTTCTTTCTCCAGAGGGATCTCGGTCCTGCCCTCATGCTCGCCATCGTGTTCCTCGCCGTCTACGGGACGGCTCGGGGCACTGCCGGACTGATGCTCGCCGGCGCGGCGCTGCTCGCCGCGGGCTTTTACCTCGGTTACCGTTTGAACATCTCCACGACGCTGGCGGACCGCGTGCGCATGTGGCAATCGCCGTGGGACAACGCGGCGAGGGGTGGCGATCAAATCGCACAGGCGCTCTGGGCATTTGCAACCGGCGGACCTCTTGGATCGGGCCTCGGTCTCGGCGATACCCGCTATCTGCCGGCCGGACACACGGATCTCGTGCTCGCAGCGGTTGGTGAGGACCTCGGCGCGCCGGGTCTTCTCGCCGTCGCAATCCTCTACACGGCGTTGATCTGGCGCGCCCTCGCCACCGCGCGTCGCGCCGCCACGGACTACGGTTTCTTCCTGGCGCTGATCCTGTCGCTGTTCTTCGCGGTCCCGGTACTACTCATGGCGGCCGGCATTCTCGGGGTGCTGCCGCTCACAGGTATCGTCACCCCGTTCCTGAGTTTTGGCGGCTCTGCGATGCTGGCCAACTTTGCGGCGCTCGGTCTGCTCGCCGCAATTCGATCCGACGCGTCTCCGGCCGCGGATCTCACCGTGTTCCGGCCGGGGCTGCGCTGGCTGACCACGGCGTCATCCAGACTGGCCATCTGATCGGCCAGCTGGGCCACGAATTCGCGGTGCCGGTCATCAAATTCGCCGCGGCGCTGAGCCAGCT
>JANPCT010000471.1:0-3386 GCA_031431095.1 Acidobacteriota bacterium
TCTTGGTCCGGCGCAGCAGGTTGCGCAGCGCGAGGCCGCTGGCGAGGGCGTCGGGGTCGGGGTCATTGTGGAGGAGAATCAGGACACGGTCGGCGTCGGCGAAGTAGCGCTGGTATTGCTGGACGCGCGCCCGGGTCATCGAGCGGCTGAGCTCTGTCACCAGGCTCGGCCGGAGCAGCTCGGACAGGTCGAGGTGCGTGACCTCCTCGACGTCGGGCTCCGCTTTGCCGTTGGCCCCGCGCTTGCCAGTGTGCAGGACGTAAATGAGCGTACCGCCCGCGTCGCGGATGGCGTCGAGAATTTTCTTGATACTGCGCTTGGAGGAATCTTCGACGAGGAAGCAGGTGGTGGGGGTGATGTCGGCCTTGAGATACGTGTCGACGCGCCTCGGATCGCCGGCCGAGACCTCGATGCCGGCGTCGTGAAGACGCCGGGCGAGGGGCCGGCTTTCGACAAGGAAGTCAACCTCGAAGCTCGGCAACAACACTTCGTCGAGCGATCGGATGACCAATTCATCCTGACAGATGGCCAGAACGCGCACGTCAGATCCCGGCAGGGTAACCGCCCTGCACTACGCCGCCGCCGCAGGGCAGAGGCACGCCAAACGGCTAGTATACGCCTACTTCCTGCTTCTCTGGCCGGCGGCCCCCGCGTGGAGCGTCGATCTGCCTGCCGCGGCGCAGTCGCCGCAGCCGCCGACGACAGAGCGAAGCGCCACGGCCGTGCCGTGCGTTGCCTGCCAATCATTCAGCCTTCAGCCGGCGGCGATCGATGCGCTGCCCGAACAGCTCGCGGGCACGCGCGTGCTGGTGCGGATTTCCCCCGGGGCGTTGCGCGGGGAGTGGGGCGAGGCGCTGGCCTCGATCCTGCGGCGAGGCGGCACGGCGGGCCTTCACGTCATGGGCGTGCCGGGTGACGCGGATCCGTCGCTGAGCGCGGGCAGCGCGATGCTGCTCATCGAAGTTGCCGACGGCGATCCCGATCGTACGGCGTTCGACTTGAAACGCGCGCTGGCTGCCGCGCGCGGGGCAAGCCCCTCGACGACCCTCGCGATTGCGGCGTCACCTGCGATGACGACCTTGCTGCGAGAGCGCGGCCTCGGCCCGTACGCGGACGCGTTCGTGGCGCCGGCGGCAGCGGCCGTCGCGCCGGGGGATCTCCTCACGCCGGTGGCCTCGGACGAGCTACGCGTGTGGCGCCTTCCCGAGCCGGTGGCCGATGCCCGCGCCATGCTGTCGCTTGCCGCGCGACTGCGTGAATGGCTGCCCGCCGGGCTGGTGCCGGTCTCCGGACGAACCCTGACCTGCGGCGAGGATCGCCCGCTGCGCGCGCTGCTCAATCCGCAGACCCTGGATCTGATCGCCGTCAGCGGCGACTGTCCGGCGTCCGCGGTGGTGACCTCCGATATTCCCGGCGTGACTGCCGAGCGGGCCGACGTCGGCGGCGTGTCGGTCTTTCGGGTGCCCGCCGGCGCGACCGATCGTTTCGCGGAGGGGGTGAACGTCGCTGCCGCGCGTTCGCTGTCGATCGACGAAGTCATCGCGCGTCATCAGGCCGCGGCGGCACGTCTGCAGGCGCAGCTGCGCACCTCGATCGCCACCGGCTCGCTGACTTTGACGTTCGAGGCGCCGGGTTTTGTCGCGCCGATCACCATCACGTCGCAGACCACGATCTTCACGCAGACGCCGCCGACTGACGCTGCGCAGGCGGGCGCGGCTCGCGTCGAGCTGCTGCAACAGCAGATTCGCGTCAACGGCGCGCCCTTCGCCGCGCGTGGCGGAGTTCCGCGGCTGCCGATCGTCGAACCGGAGCGCGCCGCCGCGCCGCCACTGGCGATCACGCTCTCGGATGTCTATCGCTACCGGCTCGACGGGCGCGAGCGGTTGAACGGACGCGACTGCTACATCGTCGCCTTCGCGCCGCGGCAGCGCGACGCCGCGCTCTACGAGGGCCGCGCGTGGATCGATACCGCATCTTTCGCGATGGTGCGGGCCTCCGCAGCACAGACGGGTCTCAAGGGGCCGATTACCGCATCGGAGCAGATCGACGATTTCATCATGGAGGACGCCGGTCACTGGCGGCTGGCCCGCTCCAACGTCCGCCAGACCTACGAAGGGGCGAGCGTCCGCAGCCCGATTCACCGGCTCCTCATTATCGAGCGCTATGAGGTCAACCCGTCCGACTTCGCGGCCCGCCTCGCCGCGGCGTACGGCTCCGGTGACGTGATGCTGCGCGACACGCCGGAAGGATTCAGATACCTCAAGCTGCGAGGGACGGGGCAGAGGGCAGACGCCGGGGCGGAAGGCGCGGGGCAGAAGGCCGACCCAGCGGTCGTAACCCGGGTCCTGGCGGGCCGCGCCGACAGGATTCGCACGCTGGCGTTTGGCGTGATCGTGGACCCGAACATCTCGGTGCCGCTGCCGTTCGCCGGGCTCAGTTACGTCGATTTCAACCTGTTCGGCACCGGTGCGCAGTTCAGCGGTTTTTTCGGCGGCAGCTATGGACAGCTCGCGTTCTCGGCTCCCTCGATTCGCGGCACCCGGTGGCAGCTTGCGGGGCGCGCCTTCGGTATTGCGACCTCGTACAACGACCGGGCATTCGCGGGCGGACGCGAGCAGTACGCGCAGGACATCCGGCAGCGGCCGGCGCAGGCGGCGGTATGGCTGCTGCGGCCACTGACGCCGCGCAGTGCGCTTCGGCTCGAGTACGACTGGGACTACACGAAGTTCGGCGCCGCGGATGAAACCGATCCGGCGTTCGTCGTTCCGCGCAATCAGAGCGCGCACGCGCTGCGCGCGGGCGTCGACGTACAGCGCTCCGGCTGGCAGGCGTCGGTGTGGGCCAGCCAGGCGCGCCGCGTGGGCTGGCGCGCGTGGGGCCTCCCCGGCGCGCCGGAATATCAGCCGCGTCACCACACCTACCAGCGTTTCGGCGCCAGTCTCCTCCGCTCCCGCGCGCTCTCACCCCGCGTGACGACGCGCATCGAGGCCGCGGTCATGGGTGGACGCAATCTCGATCGCTTCAGCCGCTTCTCGTTCGGCACGTTCGACAATCGCCTGCACGGCTATCCGTCGGCGCTGGTGCGGTACGACCGCGGTGCGGTGCTGCGCACCGCCGTGGCGTGGTCGGCCGCGAAAGTGCTCAGGCTCGACGCTTTCGCCGATACGGCACAGGTTCGCGATCCCGGATTTGGTCCCCGGCTTCGTAACTACACCGGCTTGGGCGCCGCGGTCGAGGCCCCGGCGCCGTTCGGCACCTTGTTCGCCCTTGAATGGGGCTTTGGCGTGCAAGGGGTCAACACCAACGGCACGCGCGGCACGCAGGTGCTGCGAATCTCCGGGTACAAAGTCTTTTGACGGCCCCTGCCATCCGTGGCTACGCCTCGA
>JANPCT010000472.1:0-3298 GCA_031431095.1 Acidobacteriota bacterium
CGCCGCGGCGGCGAGACGCATCTCTTCACGCCGGAGACGGTCTTCAAGCTCCAGCACGCAACGCGCACCGGCCAGTACGCGATTTTCAAGGAATACACCCGCATGGTCGACGACCAGTCGCGCCGGCTGGCGACGCTGCGCGGGCTGCTCGACTTCCAGTGCGGCCCGGGCTCGGTGCCGATCGACGAGGTCGAGCCGGTCGAGCAGATCGTCAAGCGATTCGCCACCGGCGCCATGTCGTACGGCTCGATCAGCGAGGAAGCGCATACCACCCTGGCGATCGCGATGAATCGCCTGGGAGGCAAATCGAACACCGGCGAGGGCGGCGAGGATCCCGGGCGCTACCCGCGTGACGCCAACGGCGACTGGCGGCGGAGCGCCGTCAAACAGGTCGCGTCGGGACGCTTCGGCGTGACGAGCGAGTACCTGGTCAACGCTGAGGAGATCCAGATCAAGATGGCCCAGGGAGCGAAGCCCGGCGAAGGCGGGCAACTGCCAGGCGCCAAGGTCTATCCGTGGATCGCCAAGGTGCGCTACGCCACGCCGGGCGTCGGATTGATTTCCCCGCCGCCGCATCACGACATCTATTCCATCGAGGACCTCGCCCAGCTGATTTACGACCTGAAGAACGCCAATCCGCAGGCCCGTATCTCGGTCAAGCTGGTGGCGGTCGCCGGCGTCGGCACCATCGCGGCCGGCGTCGCCAAGGCCCACGCCGACGTCGTCCTGATCTCCGGCCACGACGGCGGGACCGGCGCGGCGCCGCTGACGAGCCTCAAGCACGCCGGCATTCCGTGGGAGCTCGGCCTGGCCGAAACGCAGCAGGTCCTGCAGCTCAACGGCCTGCGCGGCCGCATGATCGTCCAGGTGGACGGCCAGTTGAAAACCGGCCGCGACGTCGTCGTCGCGGCGCTCCTCGGCGCCGAGGAGTACGGCTTTGCCACCGCGCCGCTCGTCGTGTCGGGTTGCGTCATGATGCGCGTCTGCCATCTCAACACCTGTCCCGTCGGCATCGCCACGCAGGATCCGGCGCTGCGCGCGCGGTTCACCGGCGATCCCGAGTTCGTCGTGAACTTCTTCCGCTTCATCGCCGAGGAGGTGCGCGAGCACATGGCGATGCTCGGCTTCCGGAGCATGGACGACATGATCGGGATGGTGGACCGGCTGAACATGCGGCCCGCCGTCGAGCACTGGAAAGCGCGCGGGCTCGATTTCAGCGCCCTGCTCCGTCCTGTGTTCAGCCCCTCGCCGCGGCGCCGCGTCGAGGCGCAGGACCATCAGCTCGACAAGGCCTTCGATCGCGACCTGATCGAATCCTGCCGCGAAGCCATCGTCCACCGCGAACCGATCGCGGTCGAGCGGCGGGTCCGCAACGTCGACCGCGCGGTCGGGACGATGCTCGGCTCCGAGGTGACGCGCATGTGGGGCGGCGAGGGTCTTCCGGACGACACGATTCGCGTCGGCTGCGCCGGGTCGGCGGGCCAGAGCTTCGGCGCGTTCGTGCCGCGCGGCATCACGCTGAGGCTCGAGGGTGAAGCGAACGATTACGTCGGCAAGGGGCTATCGGGCGGCCGCCTGGTGGTCGTCCCGCCGCGCGGGTCGGCGCTGGTGGCGGAAGACAACGTCATCGTCGGCAACGTTGTGCTCTATGGGGCGACAAGCGGCGAGGCCTACATCCGCGGGATCGCGGGCGAGCGATTCGCGGTCAGAAACAGCGGCGCCGTCGCCGTGGTCGAAGGGGTGGGGGACCACGGCTGCGAGTACATGACGGGCGGGCGGGTGGTCGTGCTTGGCCGCACCGGGAGAAACTTCGCGGCGGGCATGAGCGGGGGCATCGCCTACGTCCTCGATCGATCGGGATCGTTTGCGTCGCGGTGCAATACGGAGCTGGTGGTCCTGGACGGCGTCGCCGGTGGGTACGAGGAGGAGCTGCGCCGACTGCTGGACGCCCACGCCCGCCACACCGGCAGCGCCGTCGCGGCCGACCTGCTGGCGGACTGGACGGCGGGGGCCGCGCGGTTCGTCAAGGTGATGCCGCGCGACTACGAGCGCGCGCTGCGGGCCGCCGCGGCCGCGCTCGCGTCCGCCGCGCCGTCCCCTTCGTATGCGCAGGTGACCCATGGGTAAGCCCACAGGATTCATCGAAGTCGCGCGGCAGAAACAACCGGTCCGCCCGGTCGCCGAGCGGCTGCGCGACTGGCGCGAGGTCTACCAGCCGTACGAGCCGCAGTCGCTCAAGGACCAGGCGTCACGGTGCATGGACTGCGGTATCCCGTTTTGTCATGACGGCTGCCCGCTCGGCAACCTGATTCCGAATTGGAACGACCGGGTCTATCGCGACCGCTGGCGGGAGGCGAGCGACCGGCTGCACGCTACCAACAATTTTCCGGAGATGACCGGACGGCTGTGTCCGGCGCCGTGCGAGGCCTCGTGCGTGCTCGGTATCAGCGAGGCGCCGGTCACGATCAAGGGCACCGAAGCGGCGATCGTCGATCGCGCGTTCGCCGAAGGATGGATTACGGCGCGCCCGCCGGCGCGGCGCAGCGGCAGACACGTGGCGATCGTCGGATCCGGTCCGGCGGGACTCGCCGCGGCGGAGCAGCTCAATCGCGCCGGCCACACCGTCACGGTCTTCGAGCGGGCGGACCGGATTGGCGGCCTGCTCCGTTACGGCATTCCCGAGTTCAAACTGGAGAAGCGGCTGCTCGACCGGCGTCTCGCGCTGATGCAGGCCGAGGGCGTGGTGTTCCGGGCGAGCTGTCACGTGGGGATCGATGTCACGGGCGAGGATCTGCTGTCGGACTTCGACGCCGTCGTTCTCGCGGGCGGCTCGACGTCGCCGCGCGAACTGCGCGTTCCGGGACACGACCTGAAGGGCGTTCACTTCGCCATGGACTACCTGACGGCGCAGAACCGCCGCTGTGAAGGCGACGAGCTCTCGCCCGGCGAGAGCCTCACCGCATCGGGCAAGCAGGTGGTGATCATCGGCGGCGGCGACACCGGGGCGGATTGCCTCGGCACGGCGCTGCGCCAGGGCGCCGCCGCGGTCCGTCAGCTCGAATTGCTGTCGCGCCCGCCCGACCGTCGCGCCCCTGGAAATCCCTGGCCGCAATGGCCGCAGATTTTCCGCATCTCGCCCGCGCATGAAGAAGGGGGCGAGCGGCTCTACGCCGTCTCGACGGAGCGGTTCATCGGAGACGCGTCGGGCCACGTGCGGTCGCTCGGCGCCGTTGTCGTCGAACCGCGGACGCTCAAGGGCCGCACCATCTTCGAGCCGGTGCCGGACTCGGCGTTCGAG
>JANPCT010000473.1:0-3724 GCA_031431095.1 Acidobacteriota bacterium
TCGCCGTACTACGTCTACCAGTACGCGACGTGTTTCGCGTCAGCGGCGAAGATTGCAAAACAGATCATGGCCGACGGGCCGGACGCCGAGCCGGCGCGAACGCGCTTTCTCGATCTGCTGCGGTCGGGAGGCAGTGACTACCCGATGGAGCTGCTGCGCAAGGCCGGCATCGACCTGGCGCAACCCGACACGGTGCTCGCCGTCGTCGATCAGCTCGACAACCTGGTGACGCGCCTCGAACGAGAACTGGCCGCGCACCAGGCGCGGTAATCCACTCGCCTACTGCACGACGACCGACGCCACCATGCCGGGATGCGGAGTGCAGTGGTATGCGAACGTGCCCCTCGTCAGGAAGGTGAAAGTGAACTTGGCGCCAGGGGCGAGGCTTCCCGAATCGAACGCCCCGCTGTCGCTCGTCACAGTGTGAGTGAGCGTATCGTTGTTCGTCCAGGTCACCGTCGATCCCACCGTAACGGACGTGGGATTCGGGGTGTAGGCGTTGCTGCCAAGCGTGCGCGCGCCGGCCACGATCGACACGGCGACGCTGGTCGGCGTCGGCGTGGTGGGGTTACTGCTTCCGCAGGCCGCTGAAAGCGCCAGCGCGGAGAGGACGATTACGTTCCGGACAGTCATCATTGCTTGGCTCCTGTCGGCCGCAAAGTGTTGCGGTCGTGCTTGGCTTAGAGCAAAAGCGCCGCCTGCTCCGAAAGCCAAGAAGGCCAGAAATTCCGTGGATGTTGCCGGACCGCTTACGTATTCCCTCCCAGAATCTTACGGATTTCGAAATCAGCGGCGATCGCCGTGACCGTCGCTCGATCAGCTCATGCCCCTGGAACGGGCACGAAATCGGCCAACACGGTGGTGCGGCGCGAGGTGCGCGAGCCCGTCGTCAAGAACCATGGCGCCCTGGTCCGTCTGTCTTTAGCCGTCACGGTTTCCTGTACCGGGTTGTCAACGCCGCCGTGCCCAACAGAACCAGTGCGGCGGACCCATACGCCACGCCCTCACCCGCCCACTGCAGCACGCCGTTGCCCCAGACGGGGCCGATCGTGCGACCCAGGCTCTCGAGCGCGCCGGCAGCGCCCTGCACGCGCCCCTGCTCATGCTTCCCGGCGGCGGCGCTGACGAGAGAGACAAGCGACGGATTGCACAGGCCGATGCCAATTGCGCCCGGCACGAGCATCGCGATGAACACCGGCAGCGAGTGCGACATCGCGCTCCCGCCCCAACCAATCGCGGCGAACACCAGGCCGACGGTGAGCGTGCGCGTCTCGCCAAGGCGCTTGACGACGGGCCCGACGAGACCAAGCTGGACGAGGACGCCGAGGAAGCCGAACGCGGCGAGCAGGTATCCGGTGTGTGTGGCATCGAAGCCGAATCTCCGGGCGCCGAACAGTGCGAACGTGGTCTGGTACACCGCGAACGATCCCCAGTAGAGGAAGTCGATCGAGAACAGCAGCCGCAATTCGCAGCGGCCGCTCAATTCGCGCAGCGCCCGCCACGGCGAGCCGGACACCGCGTCGACGCGGTGCACCGTTTCCGGCAGCCAGAACCACGCCAGAAATGTCGCCAGGACGGTTATGGCGGCCGCCGCCCAGATCGGCGCGGTATAGCTGATGCGCGCGAACAACCCGCCGAGCGCAGGCCCGATGATGAAACCGAGCCCGAAGGCCGCGCCGAGCATGCCGAACGACTTGGCCCTGTTCTCTTCCGTCGCGATGTCGCCGATGTAGGCGCGCGCCGTGGTGATGTTGCCCCCCGACAAACCGTCCACCAGCCGCGCCGCGAACAGCATCGCCAGGCTGTGGGCCAGGGCCAGCATCACGAAGCTGACGACCGTGCCGACGAGACTGAAGATCAGCACGGGTCTGCGGCCCCACTTGTCGGACCACGCGCCAAGCACCGGCGAGGCAAACAACTGCGCCAGCGAGAACGAGGCGAACAGCAGTCCGATGGTGAGCGGCGACGCGCCGAACGTCTGCGCATAGAACGGCAGCAGCGGGATGATGATCCCGAAGCCAATCAGGTTGACGAGGATCGTCAGGAAGATGACGAGCAGGGGACGGCTCACCGCGCCACGCCGATCATTTCTTCTCCGTCACCGCGGTGATCACGACCGGCGTGACCGGCACCGTGTCCATGCCGTCCCGTGACGCGGTCTTCACCACACCAATCCGGTCGACCACGTCCATCCCCTCGATCACCCGCCCGAAGACGGCGTAGCCAAAATCGTCCGGGGAAAAGCCGCGGTGGTCGAGCGATGGATTGTTCGACAGGTTGATGTAGAACTGCGACGTCGCGCTGCGCGCCTGCCGCGTCCTCGCCATCGCGAGGGTGCCGCGCAGGTTGCTCAGGCCGTTGGTGGCCTCGTTCTGAATGGGCGCGTGGGTGGTCTTTTCCACCAGCTCCGCGGTGTAGCCGCCGCCCTGTATCACATAGCCCGGGACGACGCGGTGCCAGATGGTCCCGGCGAAGTGCCCCTCACGGACGTATTGAAGAAAATTCTCGACGGACACGGGGGCGCGATCTTTGAATAGCTCGGCCGTGATTGTGCCGGCGGAGGTCTCGATCGCCACGACCGGGTTACCGGGGGCAGGCTGCGTTACTGCCACCGGCGCCGGGGTTTGCAGCAGCAACCCGAAGAGAGCGAGAAGGATAGGCATCAGCGTCGACCGCCGCGTAGGTATGGCCGGGACCGGACACTGGTGGTCGCTCCTGGCGAGGACGCCCAAAAGTTCGTCGCCGCGGATTCAAGCGAATGGATCCTTGATGGTAAAGGTCGATGGCTCACGCGTCAATGATGCCACGCCTGGTGCGCTACAATTGAGCGTCTTCGCCGGAGGGCAACGATGGTAACGGAACTCCAGAGCGAGCAGCGCGAACTGGCGGCATACATTCGCGCGGGTTCCACACGCGGTCCGCAGTGCTTCGGCAGTTATTTCGACGAGAAGGGCGGGTCGTGCGCGCTCGGCGCGGTCTACGACGCCTTCTACCACCTGCCGCGGCAGCACGGGAAGTTGATTCCTGATCATCTCGAGCGGCTCTTCCGCTGTCTCGACGAGGTCACGACACGCTGCCCGCACGAAGGATGTAAGAAGCGGTTGCCGCTCGCGCCGATGCTGGTCCATCTGAACGATGACCATCTGTTGACGCGAGAGCAAATCGCCGATTGGCTGACGGCTGAATCACAGTAACTGCAGTTGCGATTGGGTCATCCCGGCATCGGCCTGATGACCCGATTGAGTAAGGCTCCCCATGTCTTTCCTCGACCGTTTCAAGATTCAACCCAAACACAAGTCTCCCGATCCTGAAGTCCGCTTCGCCTATGTGCACGAGCTGCCCGCAGGGCCGCTGAACGAGGAAGACGCCGCCGCGGTGGTGGCGCTCGCCAGGGAGGATTCCGAGGCGCGCGTCAGGCGCGCCGCCGTGGCGCGCATCGACGATGTCGCCGTCCTGGCCGCCATTACGGGCAGCGAGGTGGAGGGGTCGATTCGCGAGGACGTGCAGGCACGTCTCGCCGCCATCGCGGCCTCGGGCGATTCGGCCGATGCGGCCGGACGAGCCCTGGCGGCGCTGACCGACCAGAAACAGATTGCCGCCGCCGCGAAAACGTCGCCGTTCGAAGCCGTGCGGGTGGATGCCGTCGCGCGGCTGACCGACACGAAGTCGCTCGGCTCGGTCGCGCGCAACGCCGCCGACGCGCGTTCCGCGGCCCTCGCCGCGG
>JANPCT010000474.1:0-2054 GCA_031431095.1 Acidobacteriota bacterium
ACGACCTCCTTGTCGATCCGGGCGAGCCGTTCCGGCGAGAATCCCGTCTGGGCCTGGCCGCGGAGCCCGGCCCCGGCGGCCAGTAACATCAGGAGGGCGAGCAGGTTGCGAAACGTGTTTCTCATAATTCACCGCACATCGAACGCGAAGTTCGGTCTCACGGGACTGCATTGTGCATCCAGGACAGTCCATATTCAATCGGCGTGTGCGCGACGTGCACTACGACTACTTGTCCGCAGGACGGAGATCGAAGCCGAGCGCGCGGGCGTTCGCGCGGAGCTGTTCATCCAGGCTCAGGATGAGGACATCGGCTACAGCCGTCTTGGCGGCAAGCGCGGACGCGAGGTGGACCGCGTCGAGCGTTCTGACAGGCCCCACGGGAAAACGCTGCCGCGCCCGATCGATCACGTCGGCGCTAACCCGCAGAACCGTCCAATGCGCGGCGGCTGCGTTCAATTCAGCGCGTCGGCCGGCGGCCTCCGCCTCGGACAGCTCGCCGAGCGCGGAGGCTCGAATCAAAACGCGATCGCACTCGACAAGCGTCAAATCGGACGCGATGACGGTGTCCGCCGAGGCCAGGAACCCCCGCACGTCCGCCGCGCGAGCCTCACCCAGCAGCCACGCGAGAACAGCGCTCGACTCTGCATAGAGCGTCAACGGTCTCCACGCTCGGCGGCGAGGAGCTCGGCGGCGCGACCGCCACTCAACGCGGGGCGAAGACGACGATAGACGCGCCGGTCGTTCGGCCGCCCCAGCGTCGCGAGGCCTCGCCGGGCGAGAGCCTGCAGGCCCGGCAAAACGTCGGACGCCGCGGTGTGGTGGCCCGGTGGTCCAAGCTCGGCAACGACTTCGCCCCGATCGGTCACCAGGAGGCTCTCGCCACGCCGGACCTCGCGGACGTATTCGCTCAGGCGGTTCTTGAGTTCACGCAGCCCAACGGCCTTCACGCCTGCAATGTAGCTTCATGGCGCTACATTGTCAATATCGCTATGCCAGTGAATAAGACACGCGAACGCCCGCGGCCAGGTGGACCTCAACCGCCGCCAGGCTCCTGTCCGGATGAAAGGAGGTATTGAAGGTGGCCCGGTGCGTTTGAACGCTCCACTGGAGTGCCGTATAGTGCGCGCCATGTCCCGCGCCTCGGCGCTCGCGTTCGCACTCCTTCTGGTCATTCCAGGGCCGTCTGGCGTTTCGACGACCGCTCAGCGCAGGCCGCCAAACATCATTTTCATTCTGGCGGACGATCTCGGCATCCAGGATCTCGGCGCCTATGGCCGTCGAGACCACCGTACCCCGCATCTCGATCGGTTTGCCGCCGACGGGCTGCGGTTCACCACGGCATACGTCGCATCCCCGATCTGCTCGGCGTCACGCGCGGCGATCCTGACCGGTCGCGCGCCGGCGCGGCTGCACCTGACGACATTCCTCCCGGGCCGCCCTGATGCGACGTCGCAGAAGCTTCTGCATCCCACGATCGAGCAGCAGTTGCCGCTGACCGAGGTGACGCTGGCAGAGCGGCTGCGGGCCGCCGGGTACGCCACGGCGGCCATCGGCAAGTGGCACCTCGGGGGCGCCGGCTTCGGTCCGCTCGAGCAGGGATTCGACGTCTACCACCCCGGTCAGGCGACCACCACGCCCAGCGACACGGAAGGGGGAAAGGGCGAATACGATCTGACCCGCGAGGCCGAGCGCTTCATCGACGCGAACCGGGAGCGCCCGTTCTTTCTCTATCTCGCGCACAACAGTCCCCACATCCCGTACGCCGCGCCGCCCAAGCGCGTCACGGCCAACGCGGGTGCGCTCGAGCCCGTCTATGCCGCGACCGTTGAGACACTCGACGACAGCGTCGGGCGCCTGCTCGAGCACCTGAGTACCGCTGGCATCCGCGAACGCACGGTCGTCATTTTCACGAGCGACAACGGCGGCCTGCACGTCCCCGAAGGTCCACACGCGCGCGTCACCTACAACACGCCTTTCCGCGCGGGGAAGGGGTACGTCTATGAAGGGGGCCTTCGCGTTCCGCTCATCGTCCAGGGCCCTGGAATCGCGAAAGG
>JANPCT010000475.1:0-2237 GCA_031431095.1 Acidobacteriota bacterium
GAGGGACGCGATGACGTTCTGCAGTTCGCGAACGTTGCCCGGCCAGTCGTACCGCGCCAGCGCGGCGACGATGTCGTCGCCGACGGTGGCGCGAGTGCCGACGCGCCCGGACGCCTCGGACCACAGCCGCTCGACCAGCCAGGGGACGTCGTCTGGACGTTCGCGCAGCGGCGGGACCGGGATGCGGATCACATCGAGCCGGAAGCGGAGGTCAGCCCGGAAGCGGCCGCTTCGGACGTCCTCTTCGAGCGATCGATTGGTCGCGGCGACGACGCGGACGTCAACCTTGCGCGGCGTGTTCTCGCCGACGCGCCGGACTTCTCCTTCCTGCAGCGCGCGCAACAGCTTCGCCTGCGCTCGAGGCGTCAGCTCGCCTGCTTCGTCCAGAAACAAGGTCCCCTGATCGGATTCCTCGAACAGGCCCGGCCGTTCGCTCATCGCGCCTGTAAACGCGCCCCTGGCGTGCCCGAACAGTTCTGCTTCGAGCAGATCGTCGGTCAGCGCCGCACAGTTCACGGCGCAGAATCGTCGGGCCCGACGCGGGCCGCGTGCGTGGATCGAACGGGCGACGAGCTCCTTCCCGCTGCCGCTCTCCCCCTCGATGAGTACGGGGTACGGCGCCAGGGCCGCCCGCCGGATCGCGTCTCGTACTCGATCGGCCGCTGCCCCGCGGCCGAGCAGTTCGTCGGGATAGCGATGCGCTTCGTCGCCAACAGTCACGGGCGCGGCGTGAAGCCCCTTGAGCATCGCCGCCGCTGCAGCGGCAGACAGGCGCAATAAATCCGCCACGCGCGTTGACGACGGCCTCGCGCCCGGCACCCATCGCACCGCGATCGCGCCGACGATACTGCCGCCGGCGACGACGGGGCCGGCGGCTTCTGGCGTGAGTCCGTCGCGGAACACGCTTCGACCGCCGTCGAGCACGGTGCGGGTGAGCGACTCCTCGCCGGGCCAGGGCCGGCCCGCGCCCGCGGCCTGGCGGCCGAGCCGAGTGGAGCGGATCACCACCGAGCACGCGTCCACGGCGGCAAGCAGATCCGCGGCAATGATCTGTAACGCCGCTCCTTCGTCGGGGCTGTCGTGGATGGCGTCGAGCAGCGACTGAAAGCGGCCGACCAGGTCGTGCGCACCAGCCGGCGGGGACGTCAGCGACACCGCGCCAGACATACCCACGAACGTCGTCAGCTCGCGCGCATCGTCCACGCCGTGATGAAGAGCGGCGCGGATACGGGCGGCCGTGAGCGGCGGCAGGCGGCGCGCGGCTGCCAACAACCGGCGGCGCGTGGCGGGCGCGATGGGAAAGCCGCACTGTTCAAGACAGGCGGCACTCTCCGCGGCGGCGCGCAGACGCAGCGCCGGCATGCGAGCGGCGCGCGCGGCAGCGAGTGCGGCACACGCGTGCTCGCGAACGTCCTTGTCCTGGCCGAGTGCGGCATGCACATGTGCCGTGGCGAGGTGCGCCTCGAGGGCGCCGGCATGATCACCCGGCGCGACCTCGCGAATCGCGTGACCGGCCGCGTGCGCGGCGCCGGCAAGATCTCCCTTCAGGCGCAACAGCGTCGCGAGGAGCGCGGGTCCACGGCCCGCGAGCGCGTCTTCCGCAGAGTCGAGCCGCCCGCGAAGGATCAGTACCAGCGCCAGTCCATCGCGACCTTCGCCCCGCGGATCGTCTGCCGGTTCGCCGAGCAGCGCCGTGCGGAATGCCGCCTCGGCCTCGCGCAGGCGCCCTTGCTCCGTCAGGGCGCGCGCCTTGCCTGTCAAGGCCCGCATCGCGGTCGCTGCGCCGGGCGCCCAGCGTTGGGCGTCTTCGTACGCGGCACAGGCTTCGTTGGGCCTCGCCCGATCGAGGTGCAGGTTGCCGAGCGCTATGGCGGCGGACGCCGCCGACGCCAGCGCGCCGCGTGCGGCCAAAGCGGCGGCACACCGGCCAAGGACGCGGGCGGCGCGCGCGTGACGTCCTCTGGCGGCGAGTGCGATCGCGCTCCTCACAGCTCGTTCCAGCCGAGGCACGCCCGCACCCGGCAGCGGCGCCACCGGCCGCTCGAGCGTCGCCAGGTATTCGGGCGCCGTCTCGTGCAGCCACGCCGCGCCGCCACGCGTGCGAGGCGAAGACGTCAGCGCAGCGATCAACGCCCCGGGGAGCCCACCAGCGGCCGCCGCGGCGGCGCGGATTTCAGCGGCCGAGGGTCCGTCGTGGATGTCGGCGTGGATCGAGGCGATCAATTCATCGATCATGA
>JANPCT010000476.1:0-3871 GCA_031431095.1 Acidobacteriota bacterium
GTCCACGATCTGCGGCTCGTCGATGCCGACGGCATGCGGGATGCCGGCGTCGATCCGCCACAGCCGCGCCACCGCGGCAGCCGCAACGATCACAGAGAGGATCAGGAGCGACCTGATGCGCGCTGTCGGCAAACGAGTGGACGCCATGCCCCGCAAAAAGAGAAGATACCACGCAGTCTCCACGTGCCAGGGATGTCCCATTGAGTCGCGAGCGCCGCAATGCCCGCCACGCCATGAGCGAGCGGGACGACGCGCGTGGACGAGGAAAGCGGCTCCTCGTTGCCGCCTGCGTCGCGCTGGTGACGTTCGGCGTTTACAACGCGAACGGCCGCGAGATCCCGTCCTACGACTCGCAGCCGGCGAAGTACCTCGCGATCGAGATCGCGAAGCGGCACACGCTCGCACTCGGCTATGTCGTCGGACGAGTGCCGGATCTCGCCGCGCGACCGGGCTTTGCCAGGGACCTGCGGGGCAACTACCGGTCGGCCTATCCACTGCCCTCGGCGGCAGCGGCCGCAATCGTCGCGACCGTCCTGTCAACCCTTCGCGTCCTCGATCTCGACGCCCCGCTGGCGCCGGGTTTCGTCGCAAAGATGACGGCGTCGATGCTGACCGCGCTGACGGTCGGCGGCGCATTCCTCCTCGCGCGGCGGCGGCTGACGACGCCTCGGGCGGTCATCGTGGCGCTCGGTCTCGGGTTGGGAACCAATCTCTGGACCGGCGTCAGCCAGACACTGTGGCAGCAGGAGACCGCCGGCTTGGCGCTGATGTGCGCGGTCTTCCTGCTCGAAGTCGAACGTCCCTCCGTGCGCCACGTCGTTGCCGTGGGTGTGTTTCTCGGATGCGCCGGGTGGGCCCGGCCTCAGCTCGCCCCAACGATCGTGATTCTGATGGCGTCGATCCCGGTCCGCTGGGGTGTCCGCGGCGCGGTCGCGCTGATTCCCATCCTCGCCGCGGCCGCTGCGGCGATTTGGATGAACGTCACCTGGTTCGGGCACCCGCTCGGGGCGGTTCCGGCAATGGAGGCCTTGCACCCCGCCGTTCACGGCGTCCGCAGCAGTTTCGCCGCGACCCCGTGGCTTGGCGCCGCCGGACTCTTGTTCAGCCCCAGCCGCGGGCTGCTGGTCTTCAGCCCGGTCGTGGCGATTGCCGCCGCGGGGATCGGCGCGGCGCTCGGAGGTACGTGGCGCTCTCCTCTTCGCTGGTGCCTGGTGGCTGTGCTCGTCCAGTTCCTTGTCTATTCGATGTACAGCGTATGGTGGGGAGGGCACACCTACGGGCCTCGTTACGCCCTCGATGTGCTGCCTGTCCTCTTCCCGCTTGCGGTGGCGGGGTTGCCGCGGGTGGCGGGCAGCCGCGTGCTCTCGGCGCTCGCGCTGCTCGCGCTGGCCTGGTCCGTGGCGGTCGCGGCCGCGGGCGCGTTCATCTATCCTGCGGAACGCTGGAACTCGCTCCCGACGGAGGTCGACCGCGACCACCAGCGGTTATGGGAATGGACCGACTCACAAATCCCGCGCACGTTCCGCACCGCGCCGAGCTCGCAGAACTTCGATCTCTTCAGCCGCGATGCCGTGCGCCGTCCTTGATTGCACTATTATTCCTTGATGGCGCATGCCTTCACCATAGGCGTTGAGGAGGAATTTCAAATCGTCGACCCCGAGACCTGGGAACTGCGCTCGCACGTCTCCGAACTGCTCGCCTCGAGCGCCTCGCTCGGCGATCAGATCAAGCGCGAGCTACACCAGTCGATCGTCGAAGTCGGATCGAAAATCTGCGCTGACGTGACCGAGCTCGAGCACGAGGTCTGCCACATCCGCCGCGAGCTCTCGCAGAGCGCCGAGCGGGTCGGCCTGCGCATCGCCGCCGCCGGCACCCATCCTTTCTCGAGCTGGAAGGATCAGATTCTTTCGCCCGGCGCCCGCTACGAGAACATCGTCGAAGAGCTGCAGCAGCTGGCGCGGTCCCTGCTCATCTTCGGGCTGCACATCCACGTCGCGGTGCCCGACCGCGCCAGCACGATCGAGCTGCTCAACGAAGCGCGCTACTTCCTGCCGCACCTGCTGGCGCTGTCCACCAGCTCGCCCTTCTGGCAGGGGCGCGACACCGGGCTGAAGTCGTATCGCACGACGGTGTTCCGGCGATTCCCGCGCAGCGGCATCCCCGATCAGTTCAACTCGTGGAGCGAATACGAGGAGTATCTCGACACACTCGTCGAACTGCACTGCATCGACGACGGCAAGAAGGTGTGGTGGGATCTGCGGCCGCATCCGCTGTTCGGCACGCTCGAATTCCGCGTCTGCGACGTGCCGACGTCGCCGCGCGTGACGGTGGCGCTCGCCGCGCTCGCTCAGGCGCTCGTCGTCAAGCTGTACCGGCTGCGCCGGAGCAATCTCGGCTTCCGCATCTATTCGCGCGCCCTCGTCGAAGAAAACAAGTGGCGCGCCGCGCGCTACGGCCTCGACGGCCGGCTCATCGACTTCGGCAAGCGCCAGGAGGTGCCGATGCGCAAGCTCGCGCTGGAGCTGCTCGAGTTCGTCGACGACGTGGTGGACGAGCTTGGCAGCCGCCATGCGCTCTCGTACGTGCATACCATCCTTGCCGAGGGCACGAGCGCCGATCGGCAGTTGAAGGTCTACAAGGAAACCGGCGATCTGCGCGCGGTCGTCCGCTGGCTCGTCGACGAAACACGTGCCGGCCATGAGGGTGTCGCGTGAGCGCGAACGAGTGTGTTGGCGGGTCCGGCGGGGCGAAGCCCCCGCGCGTATAGACGAGGGGGTTGCGTGAAGATCGGTCTGCTGTGCGGCCGGGAGTATTCATTTCCGCCCGCGTTCATCGAGCGCGTCAACACCGACGGCCGCGCCCACGGCATCACCGCCGAAATGGTCACGCTGACCGGGACGCGGATGGGCGAGCCGTCGCGCTACCGGGTCATCGTCGATCGCATTTCGCACGAGGTCGAGTACTATCGCGCCTTCCTGAAGCACGCGGTCCTCGAGGGGACTTACGTCATCAACAATCCGTTCTGGTGGACGGCTGATGACAAGTTCTTCAACTATGCCGTGGCGCGCCGGGTCGGCGTCGCGGTCCCAAAGACGGTCGTCCTGCCGCAGAAGTCGTATCCGGCGGGAATCGATCTCACGGACGAATCGCTCCGCAACCTCGGCTATCCGATCGACTGGGACGGGCTGCTCGACTACGTCGGCCGCCCGGCCATCCTCAAGCCGTTCTCCGGGGGGGGATGGAAGCACGTCTACAAGGTCCACGACAAGGCGGAACTGCTGGCCGCCTATGACGTGACCGGTCCCTATTGCATGACGCTGCAGCAGTTCATCAACTTCGACCAGTACGTGCGTTGCTTTACGTTCGGCAAGTCCGACATCACGCCCGTGCGCTACGACGTGCACGAGCGGAAGTACCTGATCGAACACGAGTACCTCTCCTCGGCTCTCGGCGCGCGCATCGTCGCCGACGCCAGAACGCTGAATGCCGCGCTCGGCTACGAGATGAACACCATCGAATTCGCGGTCCAGGACGGCATTCCGTACGCCATCGATTTCCTCAACCCGGCGCCCGACTTCGAGCGCGATCGGATCACGCCGCACTACTTCGATCTGGTGATCGAGAAGATGTCGGCGATGGTGATCGATCGCGCCCTGAACGGAAAGGCACAGCAGACCTGGCCGCGCTGGGCGCAGATGGTCGGCTTGTCGAACGACGCGCCGGGCCCGGTGTGAGCACCACCGCCGTCTTCGGCCATCCGCCCTCGGGCAACGACCCGATCGCGGCGTGGCACGCACTGGTCCGGCAGAACGCGGACGCGGGCCTCTGCGCCGGTCTCGCCGCCAGGATGCGCGCCGGCCACCTCACGTTC
>JANPCT010000477.1:0-2627 GCA_031431095.1 Acidobacteriota bacterium
AACTTTCGTCCAATCGTCCAACTCCGGCCGGTCCGAAAGGCCACGGCTTCTGACCGGTTCTGGGATTACATCATTCCACCTGCGATCAGGTGGGGTGAACGGCGCACGCGGCCGGCCACCGGAAGTCGTTAACGAATCAGGCACTTGTCGATGATCGGCGGAGTGGCACTGCATTTTGCTTATCTGCGTGGACCGCGTCTCTCACGCGGTCACCAGAGGCACCCTTAAATGGTTGATATAGCTCGTCCGTCTCAGGCCAGGAAGAAGAGGATCCGGCGGATTGCGTGGGCCGCGCTCGCTATCGGCGCCGTCGTGGCGATCTCGTTGGGCGTTTCGAAACTGAAGCCTGCGGCCCCCACGGTGGATCGCGCGGTCGTCTGGATTGACGCCGTCAAGCGCGGCTCGATGCTGCGCCAGGTGCGCGGCTCCGGCACGCTCGTCCCCGAAGACATCCGATGGATTCCGGCGCGATCGCAGGGACGCGTCGAACGCATCGTCCTCCGCCCCGGCGCGCAAGTCACGCCCGAGAGCATCATCCTCGAGTTGAGCAACCCGGAATTGACGCAGTCCGTGCAGGAAGCGCAGCTCGGCTACCAGTCGGCGCAGGCGGCGCTGGCCAACCGCAAGGCGGAATTGCAGAGCGCGCTTCTCAGCCAGGAAGCGGGCACGGCGGGCATCGAGACGCAATACAAGCAGGCGGCCCTCGACCTCGAAGCGAATGAAACGCTCTTCAAAGAGGGGCTCATCTCGGAGCTGACGGTCAAGGGGAAGCGCGGTCTCGCGGAAGATTTGAAGAACCGGCTCGCCACCGAACAACGGCGGCTGACCATCACGCGCGACGGCGTCGCCTCGCAGCTCGCCCCGCAGGAAGCCGACGTCAACCAGCGCAAGGCGACGTGGGATCTGCGCCGGAAGCAGCTCGATGAACTGAACGTCCGCGCTGGGATGTCGGGCACACTGCAGTCGGTGCCGGTCGAACGCGGCCAGCAGGTGGGCCCGGGGACCAATCTCGCCCGCGTCGCCAACCCGAGCAACCTCAAGGCGGAACTCCGCATTGCGGAGACCCAGACCAAGGACATCCGCATCGGCCAGTACGCCGAGGTCGACACCCGCAACGGAGTGGTCAAAGGCCACGTCTCACGCATGGACCCTTCGTCGGTGGGCGGCACGGTCGGCGTGGACGTGATCATGGACGGGCCGCTGCCGGCGGGCGCGCGCCCCGATCTCAGTGTCGACGGCACGATTCAGCTCGAACGGCTCGACAACATCATCTACGTCGGGCGGCCGGCCTTCGGCCAGGAGAACAGCACGGTGACGATCTTCAAAGTGTCGCCCAACGGCGAGGCTCACGCGACGAAAGTGCGGCTGGGCCGCGCCTCCGTCAACACAATTGAAGTGATCGAGGGGCTGCAGCCCGGCGACCAGGTGATCCTGTCAGACATGTCCCAGTTCGACTCGTTCGACCGAGTGCAACTCAAAGGCTAAAGGAGCCATATGAACACGTCCGCGCAACCGCTCATTCACCTCGACGGCGTCACCAAGGTGTTCTTCACCGACGAGGTCGAGACGCATGCCCTCGCCGGCATCCACCTCGAAATCAAGAGCGGCGAGTACATCGCGATCGCCGGACCGTCGGGGTGCGGCAAGTCGACGCTGCTCTCGATCCTCGGGCTGCTCGACTCCCCCACCGAGGGCCGCTACGTGCTGAACGGGAAGGAAGTCGCGGACCTGCCGCTTTCCGAACGGGCCCGCGTGCGCAACCGCGAGATCGGGTTCATCTTCCAGAGCTTCAACCTGATTGGCGATCTCAACGTTTACGAGAACGTCGAGCTGCCGCTGACCTATCGGGGGATGAAGTCCACGGAGCGCAAGGAACGCGTGATGGCTGCCCTCGAGAAGGTCGGGATGGCGCACCGCGCCAAGCATCTCCCGTCGCAGCTCTCTGGCGGTCAGCAGCAGCGCGTCGCGGTGGCGCGCGCCGTCGCCGGCGCGCCGTCGATTCTGCTGGCAGACGAGCCGACCGGAAACCTCGACTCGAAGAACGGCGAAGCTGTCATGGAACTGCTGCGCGACCTGCATCGCGAAGGCGCGACCATTTGCATGGTGACGCACGATCCGCGCTACGCGCGCCACGCCGACCGGTCCATCCACCTGTTCGACGGCCGCGTCGTCGAAGAGGACGGCCTGAAGAACCGCGCCGGTGAAAAAGAGCTCGAAGAGAGCGGATTCGACATCGCTCATTGACAGCGCGCGGCGACCAGCTCACGGCTATCAGCGTGCCGGTGACGACCGCAGGCTGATAGCGGATAGCGCCCTCGCTGCACGCTGACACCCCACGCGGATAGCTGACCATGCAGGATCTCAAGTACGCGCTCCGGATGCTCGTCAAGAGCCCGGGCTTCAGCCTCGTCGCCATCCTCTCGCTGGCGCTGGGCATCGGCGCGAACACCGCGATCTTCAGCCTCGTCAATGCGCTGCTGCTGCGGCCGTTGCCGGTCGGGGATCCCTCGTCACTGGTCGTCGTCTCGACCACCGATCAGCGCAACCCGGGCAATCTGCCGATCTCCCATCTGAACTTCAAGGACCTGCGCGAACAGAACGCGGTCTTCTCCGACATGGCCGCGATC
>JANPCT010000478.1:0-2915 GCA_031431095.1 Acidobacteriota bacterium
CTTCCTTGATGCGCTCGAAGATCAGCACGTTGGAATCGACGCCCATGCCGATCGTCAGAATGAAACCGGCGATGCCCGGCAGCGTCATCGTCGCGCCCGCGTAGGCCATCAGGCCCAGCAGCACGGTCAGGTTCACCGCGATCGAGATGAGCGCGTTGAAGCCGGCAAGCCGGTAATAGAACAGCATGAACAGCGTCACCAGCAGCAGGCCGCCCGCCGCCGACAGCAGGCCGGCGCGAATCGAGTCGGCGCCGAGCGACGGCCCGACGACACGCTGTTCCATGTAGTCCAGACCGGCGGGAAGAGCGCCGGATCGCAGCGTCAGTGCCAGGTCGTTGGCGCTGTCGGCGGTGAAGCCGCCGCTGATGCGACCCTGGTCGGTGATGCGGCCCTCGAGCTTCGGCGCCGACACCACCTTGTTGTCGAGGATGATCGCGAGATAGCGGCCGATGTTCTCGCCCGACAGCTTGCCGAACTTCTTGGCGCCTTCCGACTTCAACTCGAAGTGCACGGCGGGGGAGTTGTTTTCATCGAGGCCGGGCCTGGCGACGCGCAGATCCTGGCCGGTGACCGGCGCAATCTTGCGCACGACGTAGAACGCGGAGCCGAGGTCGTTGCCGGCCGCCGCGCTCGTCGAGCCGGGCAGGATTTCCATCTCGCCGGGGAGCGTGCCGTTGTACTGCTTGAGCAGTTCTTCTTTCGACGAGGGACCGGCTTCGACCAGGCGGAACTCGAGCTGCGCGGTGTTGCGGATGATCTCCTTGGCGCGCGCCACGTCGGTGACGCCGGGCATCTGCACGAGGATTTCCTCGCCTTGCGGCTGGCGCGAGATGCTCGGCTCGGTGACGCCGAGCTCGTTGACGCGGCGATCGATCGTCTGCATCGACTGTTCGACCGCCTGCTCGCGCAGGTCGCGTTCGATGTTCGGCTTCAGCCTGAATTCGTAGGCGCCGTTCGTCAGGGGATTGCGGTCGTACTGAACGGCGGCGACTTCGTCGGCGGCCTGCCGGAATTGCGCATCCTTGTCGGCGGGAACACCCTCGACGCGGAAGGCGGTCGGGGCGGCCACGGTGATCGACGGCGTGGTGATCCCCATCGTCCGCAGCGATTCACGCAGTTGCTCGCTCGTCGACGTGCCGATCACCCTGAGGGCGTCGTCGGTCTTTACCTTGAGACGCAGGTGGACGCCGCCCTTGAGGTCGAGCCCGAGCTTCAGCTGCTTGGCCTTCAGCCATACCGGACACGGCAGGTGGTAGTAATCCGCCAGGACCGGATACACGCCGATCCCGAAGAACACGACGAAGACGGCGACGATCGTGATGACTTTCCAGCGAAGGTTCTTGTACATGTGCTGTCACTAGTTAGAGGGATCTGCGACGACGGGATCCTGCCCCTGATAGCCGCCGACGGACGCGCGGGCGACCTCGATGCGAACCTTGTCGGCGATCTGGACCTGAACGGACTTGTCGTTCAGGCGTGTAATCAGGCCGTAGATGCCGCTCGTGGTGACGACCTTGTCCCCCACCTTCAGGGCTTCCTGGAACTCCTGGATTTTCTTCTGCCTGACCTTCATCGGACGCAGGATCAGGAAATAGAAGATACCGAGAATCAGCGCGAAGGGCAGAAACTGCAGGAGTCCGTTCGCGCCTTGCAGCTGGCCGGACATTGCGAATAAAGCGTTCATCAGATGTTAATGCTGTTGAGGTCTTCGGGAGAAGGTTTGATGGAAATCCTGGCGGAGCTTTCCAAACGAACCGAATCCGATAGCCTCCCTAATCTTTGCCATTAAGTCAAGGTAAAAGTAGAGGTTATGGACGCTGAGCAAGGTCGCCGCGGTCATCTCGCCGACCGTGAACAGGTGGCGTAAATAGGCGCGGCTGCAGTGGGTGCAGGTGTAGCAGGCGCAGCCGGGATCGGGTGGTCTCTGGTCCTCGGCGTACTGCGCGTTCTTGATGACGAGGACGCCGTGCCGGGTCAGCAGCTGGCCGTTGCGGGCGTTGCGGGTGGGCAGGACGCAATCGAACATGTCGATGCCGCGGGCGACGCACTCGACGAGGTCGTCCGGCATGCCGGTCCCCATCAGGTAGCGAGGCCGGTGTAGCGGCAACTGCGGTGCGGTGTGCGCCACGACGTCGTACATCACATCGACAGGTTCGCCGACGCTCAGTCCGCCGATGGCATATGCCTCGAAGCCGATCGCAACGGTGGCCTGCGCGCTCTCGGTGCGGAGGTCGGGGTCCACGCCTCCTTGAATGATCCCGAACTGGGCCTGTCCGGGATTGGTGACCATCACCTCGGCGGCGAGTTTCGGATCGTCACGCAATCGAAGCATCCGGGTCCGCCCCCGTTGCGCCCATCGCACCGAACGCTCCATCGCCTGCCTGGGGTCTGACCCCCTTGGCACAATTTTCGCGCCATTGGGGTCAGACCCCGGGCCGGTCGCGCCGGGGTCAGACCCCGAGGCGCCGACGAGTTCGTCGAGGACCATCGCGATGTCGGCGCCGAGGCGCGCCTGGATGTCGGTTGCGGATTCGGGCGACAGCACGCACAGCGAACCGTCAAGGTGGGAGCGGAATTCGACGCGATCCTCCGTCACCTTCCGCATCGCCGCCAGGCTGAACACCTGATAGCCGCCGCTGTCGGTCAGAATCGGCCGCGGCCAGCCGATGAAGGCGTGCAGCCCGCCAGCGCGCGCAATTAACTCGTCCCCGGGGCGGAGGTGCAGATGATAGGTGTTGCCGAGGATGATCTCCGCGCCGGCCTCGGTGACGTCGCGGAACGTCATCCCCTTGATCGCGCCACGTGTGCCGACCGGCATGAAGGCCGGCGTCTGCACGGCGCCGTGCGGCGGCGCGAGGACGCCGCGGCGCGCGGCGCCGGCGGTCGCAAACACCATGAATGAAAAGGACACGGGG
>JANPCT010000479.1:0-1841 GCA_031431095.1 Acidobacteriota bacterium
CGATCGAGAAGCCGAGCCGCACGAAGTGCGACGGCTCGTGGGTGAACGCGCACAGCGTGACGTAGCCGAGCTCGCGCGCGCGGTCGGCCACCGCGTTGACGAGCGCCACACCGGCGCGCTGGCCGCGGCTCGCCTCGTCAACGACGAGCGAGCGGACCTCCGCGACCTCGGCGCTGAGCGGCGCCAACTCGCCGCACCCGATGACGACATCGTCGCGCACCGCGACCACGAAGCGTCCGGCGTGCGACTCGATGTCATCGAACGTACGCGGGAGCAAGTGGCCCGCGTCGAGGTTCGCGGCAATCAGAGAGTGAATCGCGGTCGCGTCGGACGCGACCGCCGTGCGCAGCTGAATGTTCATGGGCGGGGCGCCTCCACCACCGTGGCGATAGCCGCTTCGAGGAGCGGCAGGGCTTCGTCGATCTCGGATTCGGTGATCACGTAGGGCGGCAGCAGCCGGACGACGGTGTCGGACGTGCGATTGATCAGCAGATGCCGGTGCAGCGCCGCCTCGACGACCGCGGCGGCAGGCCGATCGATTTCAATGCCCCACATGACGCCGGCGCCGCGGACGTCCTTGATCGCGGGCTGCCGCGCGGCGATGGCGCGCAGGCCCCGTTCGATGCGGGCTCCGCTGCAAGCGACCTGTTCCATCAGTCCGCCGCTCGTCAACGCCTCGATGAACACGAGCGCTGCGCGGCAGGCGAGCAGGTTGCCGCCGTAAGTGCTGCCGTGGTCGCCGGGCCTGGCCGCGCCCGCGACGCGCTCCGAGAACATCGCTGCGCCAATCGGAACCCCGGCGCCGAGCGCCTTGCCGAGCGCCATCAGGTCGGGCTGCAGGCCGAGGGCTGCGGAGTAAAACGCCCGCCCCGTCCGGCCGAGTCCGCACTGCACTTCGTCGGCGATGAGCAGGGCGCCGGTCCGCCGGCAGGCGGCGGCGATTGCATCCGCGGAGGCCTGCGCCATCGGACGCACGCCGCCTTCGCCCTGGATCGGTTCGACAATGACCGCCGCCGTCTCGGCGGTGATCGCCGCGGCGATTCCTGAGAGGTCGGCGGAATCGACGAAGGTGACGCCCGGGACGAGCGGCGCGAAGGGCGCCCGGTAATGGTCGTCCCATGTCACTGACAGCGCCCCCATCGTCCGGCCGTGAAACGAATGGGTGAAGCCGACGTACTTCGTGCGCGGCTTGCCCTCGCCGTGCCAGAAGCGGCGTGAGAACTTGAGGCACGCTTCGACCGCTTCCGCGCCGCTGTTGCAGAAGAAGGCGCGCGGCAGCCCGGACAGCTCGGAGAGGCGCGTCGCCAGTTCCGACTGCAGCGGATGGTGGAACAGGTTCGACGTGTGCAGCAGCGTCGAGGCCTGCTCCGCGATCGCCTGCGACAGGCCCGGGTGCGCGTGGCCGAGCGACGCAACGCCGACGCCCGAAATCAGGTCGAGGTAGCGCTCGCCGGATTGCGTGAACAGCGCCGAGCCTTTGCCCGACGTGAACACGACGGGGGCGCGGCGGTACACCTGGAGCACGTGCTCCGCGTCGAGGGCGATCGTATCGGTCATCGTGGATGTCAGCATCTGGTGAACTGGTGAACCGGTGAACGGGTGATGGTGGTGCCGGGCGCGTTGACGAAATCCCCGGCGCGGCCGTCCACGATGCGAATATCAGCCACTCCGCCGGCGAGGGCGTCGAGGCAGGCGCCGAGCTTGGCCACCATGCCGTCGCGCGCGGTGCCGGCGGCGACCATCGCCCGCGCGGCATCGGCGGCCAGCGCCGCGCAGGTGTGGCCGGCGGCGTCGAACACGCCCGCCGACTTGCCGGCGATAATCAGCCGCGCCGCGCCGGC
>JANPCT010000480.1:0-2762 GCA_031431095.1 Acidobacteriota bacterium
CAGGAAGTTACCGGCACTCTCGACGAGGTCTATTCCGCGCAGAACGCCTTCCAGATGAAGCTCACGACACTGATCGAGGCCTACAGCGCCGAGTGCGGCCGCCTGCAGGGTGAGAGCGCGTAGCGTGCCGACGACCACTGGCTTAGCGCACCGTCAATATCGATGCAACCGCTCGTGATCGTCGACCGCGTCGGTGCTGGCGTGCTCGGCGGGCTCCAATTCCTGGGCGCGCTCGCCACGTTTGGCGGACGCGCCGTCCGTGAGTCGATTCGTCCTCCCTACGAGCCCCGGGAAATCCTCAGGCATCTCTTTCAGTTCGGCTACCGCTCTGCCCCGCTGATTCTCACGGCGGGTTTTGCCATCGGTGTCGTGCTGTCAATGCATACGCGTGCCTCGCTCGAGCGCTTCGGCGCCGAAGCGATGATTCCCGCCGGCCTTGCGATTGCGCTCATCCGTGAAACGGGCCCGCTCACCGCTGGGCTTCTGGTCTCTGGACGCGTCGGCGCCGGCATCGGCGCCGAGATCGGCGCCATGAAGGTCACCGAGCAGATCGATGCGCTCGAAGCGACGGCCGTTGACGCGTTCAAGTATCTGGCCGTCACGCGCATCATCGCGCTGATGATCGCCATGCCGCTGCTCACGATCATGATGGACTTCGCGGGCATCTTCGGGGGCTACGTCGCCGAGGCGGCCGTGTCGGGGATGTCGTGGCAGATGTACCTCGAGCGCGCGTTCGGTTACATCGCCTATTCGGACATCATCCCGGCGACGCTGAAAACCATCGTGTTCGGTTACCTGATCGCGGTCGTGTCCAGTTACCTCGGGTTCAACACGAGCCGCGGCACCGAAGGCGTCGGCGAAGCGTCCACCCGCAGCGTCGTCATGGCGTCCATGCTGATCATTCTGAGCGACGTGATCCTGGTGAAGATCATCTTCTTTTTTTATCCGGCGGTGTCGGGATGAATGCGGTCCGATTCGACCACGTCTCCAAGGCGTTCGGGACACTGAGGGTACTCGACGACATTTCGTTCGAGATTCCGATGGGTCAGGCCTTCTGCCTGCTCGGCCGCAGCGGCACCGGCAAGAGCGTGGCGCTCCGCCACATCGTCGGGCTGATGCGGCCGGACAGCGGGAAGGTATTCGTCGAGGAGCGCGATATCACGGCGCTCGCGGGGCGTGAGCTCGCCGAGGTGCGGAAGCACATGGGATTCGTCTTTCAGAACGCGGCGCTGTTCGATTCGATGTCCGTCGGCGAGAACGTGGCGTTTCCGATGCGGCGCCACACCGACTGGTCCGAGACCGAGATCCGCGAGCGTGCGACGAAGCGGCTCGCCGATGTGGGTCTCGACAAGGATTTCGACAAGATGCCGGCGGACCTGTCGGGGGGGATGAAGAAGCGGGCCGGGCTCGCGCGTGCCATGGCGCTCGACCCGCCGATCCTGCTCGTCGACGAACCGAGCGCCGGCCTCGATCCGATCACGGCCGCCGAGATCGACGAGCTGCTCGTGAAGACGAAACAGGGGGGGACCACGCTCGTGGTGGTGACCCACCACATTCCGAGCGCGCGCGTCATCGGCGACGGATTCGCCGTGCTTCAGGATGGGCGAATGCTCGCGAGCGGAACGCTCGAGACCCTCGACGCAAGCGACGATCCGATCGTCCAGGCGTTCATGCGCGCACAGGGAGGCGGCTAGTGGCCACACCAGCAAGACTGGCGGGCGTCGGCGTGTTCGTGCTGGGCGGCATCCTTCTGTTCGCCGTCGGTCTGTTCATGATCGGCGATCGTCAGATGGCCTTCGCGAAGAAGTTCACGGTCTACACCGAGTTCAAGAAAATCACCGGGCTTCAACCGGGCGCGGTCGTGCGCGTGCGCGGCGCCAAGGCGGGAGCCATCGCGCAGATCCTCCCGCCGAACACCCCCAGCGAGAAGTTCCGGGTCAAGGTCGAGATCACCGAGGACCTGCACCAGCTGGTGCGCACCGATTCGCTCGCGACGATCGAGACCGAAGGGCTCGTCGGGGGGAGCTATCTGGGTATCGGCATTGGAACCGACGCCGCCCCGCCCGTGCCATCTGACGGAACGATTGCCGGCAAGGAGCCGTTCGACGTTGCCGATCTCATGCAGCAGATGGGCGACACCGTCAAGAAGGTGAACGACACGTTCGACGAAATTAAGGCCGAGGTGGAGGGCACCGTGGTGGCCGTCGGCGACACCGTCGACAACGCGAACAAGTTGATCGTCGACGTCACCCCCGACGTCAAGAGGATGGCGGCCGCCGGCGCACTCCTCTCCAGCGAGGTCGCGCAGATCTCTGCGCAAATTCGCTCAGGCCAGGGCACGATCGGCAAACTCGTCAACGATGACCAGCTGTACAAGCGGGTGACGGCCATCGCTGAGCAGGCGGACGGAATCGCCGTCGACACCAGGCAACTGGTGGCGAACGCGAAAAAGACCCTCGAGGGCTTCCAGGCGAAGGACGGTCCTGTCCAGGGCATGACCGCGAGCGTCAAGCAGACGATGGACGATGCGCGCTCGGCGATAGAAGGCCTGGCGGAAAACATGGACGCGCTGAAGCACAATTTTCTGCTGCGCGGCTTCTTCAAAGGGCGGGGCTACTTCGACCTCGCGCAGATGGCTCCGGCGGACTACCGGAAGGGCGTTCTCACCAAAGGCAGCGATCGCCGTGTGGTCCGCGTCTGGCAACGCGCCGATCTGCTGTTCGACAAGGATCCGGAGCACCAGGAGAACGAGCGGTTGACGC
>JANPCT010000481.1:0-7519 GCA_031431095.1 Acidobacteriota bacterium
TCGTATCGCGGTCGCCCCAGTTCTGCGGCGTTGGCTCCGGCTGATCGGACCGCCTCCCCGGGTTGATGAACACCGCGATCATTACCGGGATCTCGCGTCGGTAGATCAGGTTGTCGAGGACGTTGGGGGCGCGCAGGTCGCCGTCCATGTTGAGAAAGGCCTGGCCGTCGTTGAACACCATCAGGCTGGCCGGGACCTTCGCGTCGTACTGCGCCGGAACATAGACCCAGTAGGTGTGCTGCGTGCCCGGATAGGCCTCGCTCGGCAGGGTGAAGGGGCCGCGGACCTCGCCCCTGGGAACGCCGTCGCGCGGCAGCGAGTCGGGACCGAGTTGATAATGAATGTCCGGGTTGGGCGCCGGCGCCTGCGGCAACAACGCGCCGGTCGAGAGCACGGATCCCGCAAGCGCGAGGAGGGTCAGGATGGAGGTCTTCATGCCGCACAGCCTAATCCAATCGCGCGCGTGACCGCTACAATCAGGCACGGCCGGCCGCGCGTCCCCGCGCACCTTCACGTCAAAACGTCCTTCGCGCCAGCCACTCGCGATAGAGCGAGTCGTTGACGACGTAACGTCCGTCCTCCTTCATGACGATGTCCTCGCGGATCAGAGCCGCGACGGCGGACTGCACGCTGGATGCACCGGGCAGCCGGTGCCGCGATCGGACGTCAGCCGACAGCAGCTCGCGCCCGCTCTCGAGCACGATGGCACGAAGCACGGCGCGCTGCGCCAGTGTCAGCCGCTGCCAGGACTCCTCGAACACCATGTGCTGCTGGTTGAGCAGGCGGCTCAGGGTAAGGTGCAGGTCGTCGAGACCGGCGGTCTTCCGCCCTGCTGCGCTGACGTCGTCCCACGTTTCATGGGCGAGCCGCTGCACGTCGTAGGGGACGTTCTCCGCGAGCTCGACGATCGCGGCGCCGAGGCCCTCCTCGGCGCGGACGCCACTCGCTGCGAATCGCGCGTCGATGAAGTCCGCGAACGTCTGCTCGTCGATCTTCTCGAGCCGCATCACCGGCCCGGCCTTGTAGAAGGGCCGCCGCGGCGTCAACATGCGCTCCATCAGCGACGGCTCCGACCCGGCGAACACATAGCCGACCGCGCGCTGTTCCTGTACCGCGGCGCGCAGCGCGTGCTCCACATTACCGCCGTCGAACGAAGCGATCGTCTGAAACTCGTCGAGGGCGATGGCCATGCGCTGGCCTCGCGCCGCAGCGATGCGGGCCGGCAGCGCGAACACCTCGGCTGCGAGCCGCGCCGTCTCACGGGCGGTGCGCACGGCGGGGAATGCGACGGAAAATCGCGGTGGCACACCGCTGCCCCGAGCGTCGAAGCGTGTCTCCGGTCGGACTACGTTGAGCAGCTCCGCCGTCCAGCGCTGCAGCTTTGACGGAGGCGTTTCGGCGCTGACCAGCGCCTGGGCGTAGGCCTCGAGAAACGCGACGTAGGAACTGGACGCGGCGACCGTCACCTCCACCGTCAGGATCCGTCTGGCGGCTAGGGCCTTCATCACCCCGCGGACCAGCGACGATTTGCCGTAGCGGCGCGGCGAGATGAGGAAGACCTTCTGTCCTTCGGCCAGGTCCTGTTCCAGCCGCTCCCGCTCGCTTTCCCGGTTCGCAAAGGCGGTCGCGGTGACGACTTCGCCGTAGATGAAGGGATTGCCGAATCGGCTCATTACGGCATTATACGTAATCACTACGCCGATTGGCGTAACGCGGGCATTTCACTCGAAGGAATCGAAGGGATGCGAAGGCAGTCGAGGATCCGATTTTTGAAACGAGTTCCTTCCACTGGAGCGCGTCAGCGTCCCGCAAGAGGCAGGCGGAACGCCGCCATTTCCTCGCCGTTGCGGACCAGCAGGACGTCGCCGATCAACACCGGGTGGTTCCATGTCTTGCCTTCGATCGCCTTGAAGCGTGACAGCTCGGTGAACTGATCCGGCGTCGCGGCGACGAGCGCGACCTCCCCTTCCTCCGAGAGTACCAGCAGGGTGTCCTGGTCGGGCAGCAGGATGAACTGCCCGTTGCCGTAGCGTCCGCCCTTCCATTTGCGCGCCCCGTCCTCGAGGCCGATGCAGGCGAGGATGGACCCGTCGAAGCCATAGGCATGACCCTTGTGGATGACAAAGTCATTGAAGTACGGCTTGAGGCCCTTCGAGGTCCACCGCTCTTCGGCCGTCCACGAACCCGCGGCATGCGCCACAGCGATGCGCCGCATCCCGATCGCACCCATCGAGTCAGCGGTCGTGACCAGGAAATCGCCGCCGCCAATCTGCGCCGGCTGCACGATCGGCACGCCCGACCACGCGTGGGTCCAGAGCTGCTTGCCGTCCGCCGGCGACACGCTGGCAAGGCCGGCGCCGGCCATCAGCAGGATCTGCGTCACGTTGTCGATGCTGACGAGATGCGGGGAACTGTAACTTCCGCCATCCGACTTTCGGTACCAGCGCGGCGCGCCCGTGCCGCTGTCGTAACCGGCGAGCGCGCCGGACACGGCAACGACGACGACCTCGCCAACCACGAGCGGTGAGCTCGAGAAGCCCCAGCCGGGCGTCTTCACCGCATGGTCGGTTGCCGGATTGCGCGACCACACGACCGCCCCTGTCCTCGCCTCGAGCGCGTTGAGAATGCCGGTTGCACCGAGCGTGTAGATGCGGCCGGCGGCCACGGTCGGCGTGCCGCGCGGACCCGCGCCACCATTGGATTCGTAGAATCGCACGGCGTCCTTGTGCATCCACACCGGCTTGCCCGTCGACAGCCGGTAGCAGGCCACCACCTCGTCGTCGCCGCGCTGTTCCTGCGTGTAGATGAAGTCGTCGGCGGCGGCAAACGACGACCAGCCCGGCCCGATCGGTGTGCGCCACAACTGCACCGGCGGCGTCGTCGACCACTCCGCGGCAAGTCGCGGCGCGTGGACGATGCCGTCGCGATCGGCGCCGCGAAAGCCGGGCCAGCGAACGTTCATCTTCGGGAGCGTGGGTATCACGGTCGCGGCAGTCTTGACGTCGGCCGCAACCGCGGCCGGAATCGTTTCCGAAGCGACGGCTGGAGAGACGGCGGCGGGACTCGCTGCGGCCGCGGCCGGGGCGGCGAGGCCGGGTTCGCTGCGAGACGCCGCGAGGAGACGTGCTTCGGCCGTCGGCGTCCAGCGCCAGGTGATCTGCGCCGTGCCGCCCATCAGTCCGTCGGTGCGCAGCAGCGTGAACGAGGCAGCAGCCAGCACGATCGCGATTGCCGCCGCTGTGCGGCGGACTTCGGGAGCCGACCGTCGCGTCAGGACGAGAGCGGCGACGAGCGCGAGGGGCAGGCCCGGAATGCCGAAGTAGATCGGCAGCATCATGCCCATCATTCCGCCGCGGATCGACTCGTGGACGAGGAACTGCGCCGCCACGGTTACGACGATCAACAGCGCGAGGACGCCAAGGCGCTCGATCCATGGCGCGCGGCTGAAGAACAGCCACCAGACCACGATAACAAGGCCTGCGACAAGCGCACCGAGGACGGCGACCATGGCGCCGTCCGCGGAGACGAGCGGAGCGCCAAACTTCAGCAGTAACATCAGCGCCGCGGCGGCAACGCCAGGCCAGAGGCGCAGTGGTTTGTGAGCAGCTGATTCGTTCATTGCCATTTAGATTGCCTCAGGTCTCGAGACGCCAGCGACGGTTGCGTCTTCGTCGAGTTCAGCGGGCCGCCGGCGCTCACACCAGGACAGGATGCGCATCGATCACTCCTCGGTGAGCGGTGCCGTTTTCATCACCAGGCCGATCGCGTTGACCAGTTGCGTCCAGCGGGACGCTTCGCGAGCGAGCTGCTTCCGGCCTTCGGGGGTGAGCTGGTAGAACTTGGCGCGCTGGTTGGCCTGGCTGACACCCCACTCGGCTTTCAGCCAGCGGCGCTTCACCAATCTGTGGAGAGCTGGATACAGCGACCCGGTCTCGACCTTCAACAGATCCTCGGACTGGATGCGGATAGCCTGGCCGATGCCGTGGCCGTGCTGCGGCCCCCACTGGAGGGTTCGCAGGATGAGCATGTCGAGGGTGCCCTGAAGCAGTTCCAGCCGCCCCTGTTCGGGAGTCTTTGCCATAGGCGTAGAGAGTCTACGGCCTTAGACGTGGGAGGTCTATGGCTTGTTCCCGGGCGCGCGACTGGAGGCAATATGATCCGTGGTCCGTGCCCGAACTGCCTGAAGTCGAAGCCACCCGCCGCCGTCTCGCCCCCGCCATGGAGCACGCGCGCATCGTCGAGGTAACCATCGGCCGCCCCGACCTGCGGATTCCGTTCCCCCGCCAGTTCACGGCGCGCCTTCGCGGCCAGACCATCGCGGCCCTGGAACGCCGCGCCAAGTATCTCCTGGCGACACTGTCGTCAAGGGAAACGCTGCTGATGCACCTCGGCATGTCGGGTTCATTCCGCGTCGGTTTCAGGGACGCGGACGAGGGGCGTCGCCACGATCACGTGGTCTTTCATATGTCCTCCGGCGCCGTCGTCAGATTCAACGATCCCCGCCGGTTCGGCTTCATGGACCTGGTGTCGGAGGAGGCGCTTGCTACTCACCGCGCGCTGAGCGCGCTTGGGCCCGAGCCCTTGTCCGCCGATTTTGACGGCTTCACTCTTGCGCTGGCCTGCCGGGGAAAAAAGACGCCGCTCAAAGTTGCGCTGCTCGACCAGCGGGTCGTCGCCGGCCTCGGCAACATCTATGCGAGCGAAGCGCTGTACCGGGCGCGCCTGTCGCCGCTACGCCGCGCCTCGACGATCGCGACGGCCTCGGGCCTGCCGCGACCGGCGGCGCACGACCTTGCCGCGGCAATCAAGATCGTACTGAACGAGGCCGTCGATCGCGTGTCCTCGAAAGCCTACCGCGCCTCGCGATTCCGGGTGTACGACCGCGCGGGGGAACGATGCCTGCGCCGCGGCTGCGGCGGGACGATCACTCGCCGGATCCAGGCGGGCCGGTCAACGTTCTTCTGTTCCCGCTGTCAGCGATAACAGTGCTTCTGGAGAAAGAGTGTGAATTCCGCTGAAGACGGAAACTACAGAGCCCTTGGTTGGAGTTCCTGTAGTTTCCGCCTTCAGGCTGAAGTTCCGAGAGCGCCACTTTTTCAGCACCCTGTTAGCGTGGTGCGCGGTCGCGCCGGGCGTTCGAGTTCCGCTCCATGCGCAGCCGGATTGGCCGCGTCCGCGTGTTCAGCGGCAGGTTCCGGAGCTCGCCGGCCGTTGAATCCGCCGGTGTCAGCAGGCTCGATCGCCTGACCCGGTTGCTCCGTAACATGCTCGACATCTATAGTGACCGGATGAATCGTCGGATTCGTGTCGTCGTTGTCGCGCTGGCTGCCCTTCAGACCTTCGCACACGCTCAACAGGCCGATCGATCCGCTGCGCTGTATGACCAGATCGGGCGCATCTTCGAATCGTCCGAATATCAGGTCCCGCGGTTCGGCCCGGCGCGCTGGCTGCCGGATGGGAGCGCCTACACGACCGTCGAACCATCCGCCGAGCGTCCGGACGCGCGCGATATCGTGCGCTACGACGCGACCGGAGCCCGCCGCGTCATCGTCGCGGGGTCACGACTCGTGCCTCCCGGCGCCACCGCGCCTCTGGCAATCAGTGACTATGCCTGGTCCCGGGACGGACGGGGCCTGCTGATCTTCACAAACACGAAGCGTGTGTGGCGACAGAATACGCGCGGCGACTACTTGATCTATGACGTTGGCGGCGGCGGCCTCCGCCGGCTCGGCGGCGATGCCGGCGAATCCGCTCTCATGTTTGCCAAGTTCTCCCCTGACGGCGCGCAGATCGCGTATGTGCGCGCCAATGACATCTATGTCGAAGGCGTGGAGACCGGCCGCATCACGAGACTGACGAGCAGCGGCTCGGAGACGACGATCAACGGCACGTCCGACTGGGTATACGAGGAAGAACTGGACGTGCGGGATGGATTCCGCTGGAGTCCGGACGGGAAGCGGATCGCATACTGGCAATTCGATACGACCGGCGTCGGCAGCTTCACGCTGCTCAACACCACCGACACGGTCTATCCAGTCGCCACCCGCATTCCATATCCGAAAGTCGGCACCACGAATTCCGCGGTGCGCATCGGCGTCGTCGACCTGGCCACGCGCGCGACCCGGTGGATGAAGACGCCCGGCGATCCGCGCGACAGCTATCTCGCGCGGCTCGAGTGGCGCGACGCCGACACGCTGGCGATCCAACAGCTGAATCGCCTGCAGAATCAGAACGATTTTCTCATTGCCGATGCCAGCACCGGCGACGTCAGGCGTGCCTTTCGCGACAGTTCGCGAACGTGGGTCGAGGTGATGGACGCGACGCCGTGGATCGACGCCGGCGGCGCCTTCCTGTGGCTCAGCGAGCGTGACGGATGGCGCCACGTCTACCGGGTGTCGCGGGATGGCGGCGAGCCCACACTCCTCACCCGCTTCGACGCTGACGTCCTGGAACTGGCCGGCGTGGACGAGTCGCGCGGCCTGGTGTACTTCATGGCGTCCCCACGCAACGCTACGGAGCAGTACCTGTTTCGCTCCAGGCTGGATGGCACTGGTGCACCGGAACAGGTGACGCCGGCTTCCCAGCCCGGCACACACAGCTATGACATCGCCCCAGGCGGGGGCCTGGCCTTTCACACCTACTCACGGTTCGATCGCCCGCCGGGTGTCGAGCTCATCGAAGTGGCGACGCATCGCCCGCGCCGTTCGCTGACGGACGTATCGGGCCTCGTGAAGAGGCTTGCGCCAGTGACGCAGTGGCCCGTGGAGTTCTTCCAGGTGGCCATTGCTCCCGACGTCACACTCGACGGCTGGATGCTCAAGCCCGCCGACTTCGACGCCGCCCGCCGCTACCCGGTGGTGGTGTTCGTCTACGGTGAGCCCGCCAGTGTGACCGTCGTCGATCGCTGGGGTGGCAGCAGGATGCTGTTCCACCGCGCCCTCGCGGACGCCGGCTACATCGTACTGAGCATCGACAATCGCGGAACGCCCGCGCCAAAGGGTGCCGCGTGGCGCAAGGTCATTTACGGCACGGTGGGGGATCTCTCCGCGCGGGAGCAGGACGCTGCGATCCGGGCGCTGGCCGCACGGCACGCGTTCATCGATCGTGACCGCATCGGCATCTGGGGGTGGAGCGGCGGCGGCTCCAACACGCTCAATGCGATGTTCCGATTCCCCGACACGTATAAGGTCGGGGTGTCGGTCGCGCCAGTACCGGACCAGCGCCTCTACGACACCATCTACCAGGAGCGCTACATGGGTGTGCCACAGAGCAACGCGCTGGGCTACCGGATCGGCTCACCCATCAACTTCGCGGAAGGGTTGAAAGGCAAGCTCCTGATTGTGCACGGTACTGGCGACGACAACGTGCACGCGCAGGGAACCGAGCGGCTGGTCAACCGGTTGATCGAACTTGGCAAGCCGTTCGACATGATGTTTTACCCGAACCGCACCCACGCGATCGCCGAGGGACCCGGCACCGTCCCGCATGTCTATCGGCTCATCGCCCGGTATTTCGTCGA
>JANPCT010000482.1:0-3554 GCA_031431095.1 Acidobacteriota bacterium
GTGAGCGCGAGGTTCGCGGCGGTGAGGCTCTTGCCGTCTCCCTTGTCGGGGCTGGTGACGATGATCGTCCGCACCGCGCGGCCGTGTTCAGCGCTCTTCACCCGGGTGCGCAGGGAGCGGTATTGTTCGGCGGCAAGCGACTGCGGCGCATGTGCGGCGACGAGATGGCTGTCGATGACGGTGCCCACCGCGGCGTGATCCGTGGTCGCGGCGGGTGCACGCGGCGCCTCAATCGCCGGCGTGGCCACCGGAGGCGCCGGCCGTTCGATCACCGCCTGGGCCGCGGCCGGTGCGGCGGCGGGCCGGTCCCCCTCGTGATGTCCGAAGGAGCGGGTGCGCTGCATGTTGCCGTCGCGCTCCGCTTTTTTCAGGATTTCCTGGATTCGGCTCATGATGTCTGCTCCTGCCTGTCTACGCGGAAATCCGCGGAATCTCGCCAAGGACCGGCACTTCGAATTCGTGCTCCAGGGCCCGCGAATCGTGCACCGAACGATCGAGGAACTCGCGGCCGAGCGCCGCGGCTGCGCCGAGCACGAAACCGGCGACGACGGCCAGCGCCATGATCTTCAGTGGCTGCGGCTCGATGGGCGTGGCGGGCAGATTCGCCGTGTAGAGCACCGTAAAACGTTCGCCGCCCTGTTTCCGCGCCGCGTCTTCTGTCATGCGCGCGTTGTTCAGGCGAGCGTTGAGGTCGCTGTAGCGCGACTTCTCGAGCGCATATTCGCGGTCCACGGAGGCAAGCGCCTGTTCGACGACCGGCGCCGACTCCACCCGGTTCTGGTACTCGCCGATCTGTCGCTGCGCGCTGCTCGACGCCGCCTGCAGTTCGCGCAGGTGCACCCGCGCCAGGTCGCGCTCCTGCACCTTCTGCAGATACATCGGATCGGTCTTCAACATCTCTTCGCGGTTCGCCGGCTGTGCGCTGCGCGCAGACGTCAGGTCGGCGCGCGCCTGCTTGATCTCACGCTGCAGGCGATCGATTTCGGGGTGCTTGTCGGTGTAGCCGAGCGCGCGGTCGGCCGCGAGCTGCGCCTCGAGATCGTCGACGCGCTTCTGCACGGCAGTGGCCGCCGCCATCCCGCTCGTGGTCAGCGCCGCCAGGCCCACCCCCTGGCGCATCTGGTCGAGTTGGGACTCCAGCAGGCCAAGATGCTCCTGCTCGGCGCGAATCTGAATGGAGATGGACTCGAGCTGGCTGCGCGATCCGTTGACCATCGAGACGTTCGACGCAATCTGCTCCGGCAATCGACCGATATAGCTCTGTTTCTTGCTGCGCAGCTGATTCTCCAGCTCGGTGAGGCGCGCCTGCGACGCGTTGACCTGCTGGTCGAGCACGTCTGCCGAGTTCTCCGCCCGGCTGGTCTGCACCCTCGAGTTTTCCTCCACGAACACGGACGCGACCCGGTTCGCAATCCGCTGCGCGCGGGCCGGATCCTTGTCGGTGAAGCCGACGTAGAACAGGTCGATACCGCGCGTCGGATCGGGCCGGCCGTTCAGGCCCAGCGTCGGCGGCACTTCGATGTTTTCCGACAGGTTGCGGCGCAGTCTGGCGGCCACCTCGTCGGACGGCTGCGACTTGTTGATCTTCTCCTCGCGAATGACGCGGTCGAGGACCGTCGGGCTGAGCAGCAGCTGCTGGACGGCGCGCTGCCGTTCGACTGGATCCATCGCGCTCACGCCGCGTAGCACATCCGCCGAGAGCGTCGGCGACTGCACGCCAATCGCCGCCTTGGACAGGTATTTCTTCGGCCACACCACGACGGCGACCGTACCCACGGCGATCGACAACATCAATGGCACGACGAACCACCACTTGCGGCGGTTGACGGCGGCCAGGTAGTCGAGCGGGTGAAACGACTGTGGTTCCATTATCGAATCCTCACGGGTTCAGAGACGACGAATTGCACGCCCGCGACATGACGGGTGATCTGTCCGCCGGCGAGCCGGTTGTCCTGCGTGCTATAGGCGTGGTAACCCTCGACCCGGAACCAGCGCTGCACCGCGAAGCCGACGACGGTGTTCAGGTACAGGGAGTCGAGCGCGATTTCCGCCGGGTCGAACGGATCCGTGCGGCGCCAGGCCGCTGATTCCTGCAGGTAGAGCCGGTTGCGGCGCAGCGGCATCTGCACGTAGCCGCGCGCTTCCTGGCTCTGGTTGGTGCCGCCGAACGCCAGGGACGGCACGTAGCTCCGGCTGTAGTTCACGCCGAACGTCGCCCGTTCAGCGCGCTGCGTCAGCCCGACTTTGACGTACGGGCCGGTCCGGCTCAGCGCGCGGGTCTGGTCCTCGAGATGGACGACGCCGAAGGATCCGTCAACGCTGGTGTGCACCCCGGTGCGGTAGTGCAGCACGCCGCCGGCGTCCTGGAACAACTGCTGGCGCGTGCCCTGATTGAGGTCCGCGCGCCGGAACCCGTACTCGCCGCCGGCCGACAGGCGATCGCTCAATCGGCGGGTGAGCTCCGTCCGGATCCCGTTGACGACGCCGCCGGTGAGCGCGGTGTCCTGCCGCACGAAATCCACCCACGTCATTTCATAGCGCGTCAGCAGGTCCAGGCTCTTGGTCAGGCGCGCTTCCACGCCGCCGGCCAGCGCGTTGTGCCGCGAACCCGTTCGCTGGAACGGCAGATCGTTCAACTCCAGGCGATCGGTGGTCGGCGCCTGCGAGTAGTTGTCGTTGAGGAAGATGGTCACCCGCCGCGACAGGCGCTCGCGCAGCGACACATAGGCGCGATGATCCGTTCCATCGAGGTCGCCCAGGTCGGAGTAGCGGCTCAGCGCGCCGGAGTAGCCGCTCGAGAAGTTGGTGCGCGCGCTGATGAACTCGAAGTGCCCGAACGGTTCGTACTTGAGAAGCGTGTCCCCGGCCGTCTTGTGGTTGACGTCGGGCGAGGCGATCGCGACGTTCGTGTCGTAGAGCGCGCCGACGATGATGCCGGGCGTAAACGTCCAGCCGGGGATATTCCAGGACGACGCTTCGGTCGACTGGTCTTGTGCGGCGGCTGGCGCCGCCACTCCTGCCGACGCCAAGAGCGCCAGGAGCGCGCAGCCCGCCGGACGGAGGAAAGTGAGAGACATCATCGTTTCCGCTACTTCACGATCACGGTGTCGCCGGCCTGCAGCTGCAGCGGCTCTCGCGCATTGCCGTCATCAATGGCGTCCTTGTAGTTGAACTTCAAGGTCTGCATTCCGGCGGCGCCCTTGCGGAGGATGCGCACGTCCTTCTTGTTGGCGAAGTCGGTGAAGCCGCCCGCCATCGCCAGGGCCTGAAGAACCGACATGCGTCCGTTCATCAGCGGCAGGGCCCCGGGCTTGTTGACTTCGCCGGTGATGTAGATGACCTGCGGCGACGCTTCCACGACGATCACCGTGACGACGGGATTGGTGATGTATTCCTTGAGCGCCCCGACGATGGCGTCGCGCAATTCGACCGCGGTGCGTCCGGCCGCCGGCACGTCGCCGATGAGGGGGAGCGTCACCTTGCCATCGGGCCGCACCTGCAATGACTGCGAGAGCTGCGCGTCCTTGTAGACCTCGATGCGCAGCTTGTCGCCG
>JANPCT010000483.1:0-4545 GCA_031431095.1 Acidobacteriota bacterium
CCTCACGGGCGCAAGCGCCACGACGAAAATCAGCCGCAAGGAATTCGGCATTCTCTGGAACAACCTGATCGAGGCGATGCCGGTCGTCGGCGACGAAGTTACGATCACCATCGATCTCGAATTGCGCCGCACGGCGGCCCCCGGGAAGTAGTCGCGCCGGGCGCGTGCTGCCGCGACGTCTGATGCCGAGCGCTCTCGCCATCACCTCCGGGAGTACGCCCGCGCCCGTCGTCGATCTGGCGACGCCGGCCCGGCCCCAAGTGCGACGTTGACACCCGGACGACCGGGGCCAACAATCGATGCATGGTTTGGTTGCTGTTCGTCGCCGCGCTGCTGCAGGCTGCGCCGCCTCCGGCGCTGCCCCCCGGCCATCCTCCTCTCGTCGCGGCGTCGTACGTTCCCCAGCGGGTTTTCGACACCCGGCAGAAGGCTTTCGGGGATTTCGAAAGCATGCTGGCCGACCTTGCCCGCGCCGACGCCGTGTTCGTCGGCGAGCAGCACGATGACCCGAACACGCACCGCCTCGAGCTGGCGATTGTCGAGGGCCTGGTCCGCCGCGGCGTGGCCCTCGTCATCGCGATGGAGATGTTCGAGCGTGACGTGCAAGGCCCCCTGGACCAGTACGCGGCCGGGACGATCACCGAGGAGCAGTTTCTGAAGGACGCGCGCCCCTGGCCGCGCTACGCCACCGACTATCGTCCGTTGATCGAGTTCGCCCGGGCGCACCATCTCCCGGTCCTGGCGTCCAACGTCCCCAAGCGGATTGCCGCCGAGCTGTCGAAATCCGGATTGTCGGCTCTGGCCGGGCTCGGCGGCGACCGGCGGCTGGCCGCGCGCCAGCCAGAGTGCCCGACCACCGGCACGTACTTCGACCGCTTTGCCACAGCGATGGGCGAACACGCCGGCGCGACGTCGAACTTCTATTTTGCGCAGTGCGTGAAGGACGAAACGATGGCGGAGTCGGTCGGCGATGCTTTCCAGAACACGATCGCCAAACGCGTCACCATCGTCCACGTCAACGGCGCGTTCCACAGCGACTTCGGCAGCGGCACCGCGGCGAGCGCGCGGCGGCGGCTGCCGGGGAGGCGGGTCGCCGTAGTTTCAGTGCTCCCCGTGCCGCAGCTCGATGCCCTCGAGCCCGAGGGGGACGATCTCTCACGCGCGGACTATCTCGTCTTCACGATCGGCATCAAGCGATAGACGATTTCACCGCAACCGTTCCGGCATCTCCGCGATCACGTACGTCATCACCGCAATCGCGGCTGACGAGCGCGCGATCTCGAGCGGATCGATCTTGTCGATGGTGTCGGCCGCGGTGTGATGGATCAGGAAGTAGTTGCCTTCCCCCTCCAGCGACATCGCCGGCATGCCCGCCTGCTGGACGCTTGGTCCGATGTCGGCGCCGCCCCCGCTCGGCCCGATCGTGTCGGCGTGAATGCCGGTGAGCAGCGTGGCGATGTCGCGCACGCGCCCGCGCGAGGCCTCGGTGCCGCTGAACCCGAACCCGGTCGGACGGAACACGCCGCCGTCGGATTCCATCATCATCACGTGATTGGCAAGTTCGGCGAGATGTTGGTCGCGGTATCCCTGGCCGCCGCGCCCGCCGTTCTCCTCGTTGGTCCAGAGGACGACGCGCACGGTGCGCCGCGGGCGGAGGTTCAATTTTTTCATCAGGCGCAGCGCCTCCCACGTGGCGATGCACCCGCCGCCGTCGTCAGTCGAGCCCGTGCCGACGTCCCATGAGTCGAAGTGTCCGCCGATGACCACGATCTCGTCCGGCAGCTCGCGGCCGCGGATTTCGCCGACGACGTTGGCGGAGTCGGCGTCGGGCAGGAACCGCGCCTCCATCGACAGCTTGAGACGCACGGGAGTGCCGCGGTCCATCATGCGCTGCAAGCGCGCCGCGTCTTCGTGCGACACCGCCGCGGCCGGAATCTGCGGCTGGCCGTCGGCGTAGGCGAGCGCGCCGGTGTGCGGCGTGCGCAGTCCGGCGGGTCCGACAGCGCGCACCAGCACCGCGACGGCGCCGAGGACGGCTGCGCGCGACGGACCCCCGGCGCGGAACCGCACGGTGTCACCGTAGGTCGTGAAGGGGACGTTGAACAGCACGATCCTGCCCTTCACCCGATCACGCGCCGCGTCGAGCTCCTCGAAGCTGCGCACGACGAGCAGGTCGGCTTCGGTGCCGTTCGCAGGCGTGCCGACGCTGTTGCCGAGGCCGAGCATGACCAGCGGCTGCGGAATCGGCCCCGTTATCTCCAGGCTCTCGCGCCCGCGGACCCAGTGCGGGACCTTGACGGCCTCGGTGTGCACGTTCTCGAGGCCATCGCGTTTCATTTCGTCGACCGCCCAGCGGATCGCCGCGTCCAGGTTCGGTGAGCCGCTCAACCGATGGCCGTAGGTGTCTCCGAGCAACGCGAGGCGCTGCCACGCCGCGTCCGAGGCCACCGCTTCACCCAGCAGGCGGCTGCTCGCATCGCGGAATGGCGCCAGCCAGTCCGGCGCGACCCGTTTCGGCACGTCGGTTGCGGGAGGTGGAAACTGGCAGAGGAGGAGCGCAAGCGCGAGTGGGCGAAGTATGAGCATCCCGTGATTCTAGTCTGCGGCGCGGCCGCGCGCCGTGCCCGCGGCCGCCGGTCGATGCCATAATCACTCCCCGTGATGCCGCCCCGACTGGAGCTCGCCATTCGCAACACGGATCGCGTGGTCTCTCTGTCGCCAGGTCAGAGCTTTACCGCCGGCCGCACTGCGCCGTGCGAGATTCAGCTCGACGATCCGTCCGTCTCGAGGCGCCATTGCGCGCTGACGTTCGCGGATGGCGTGCTGCAGGTCAGGGATCTCCAGTCGGCGAACGGGACGTTCGTGAACGAGCGTCCGGTCACGGAAGCGACCGCCCGGGGCGGCGATGTGATCCGGCTCGGAGCCGCGATTCTGGAGGTGCGCGATCCCGCAGGCCTGGCGCCGCCGGCGGACCAGACGTTCCTCTTCGATGGGCCGACGGTGGAATCCATCATCCAGCGCCGCATCGAGCCGTCGAGTTTCGAGTGGCTCGCCGTCGCGGAAGGAAACGCGCCGGAACTGGCGCTGCTCAAGCGGGCGCAGCGGCACCTGTCCACCCTGCACTCGGTCAGCGAAGCGCTGTCGACGGGACGCGACCTGCAGCGCGTGTCGGACGTGACGCTGCGCGCCATTCTCGACGTGCTGTCCGCCGATCGCGGCGCCGTCGTCCTGCGGCGGCATGGTGAGGACAGATCTGAGGTGGAGGTCCTGGCGGCGCGGTCGAAGACTGAGTCGACGGAGCGCTTCGCGGTTTCCCGGACGCTGGTGGCGAGCGTCATCTCGGATGGTGTGTCGGTGTTCGCGCACGACGCCAGCAGCGATGCGCGCTTCAGCGAAGGCCAGAGTGTCATCGGCCAGCAGATACGGTCGGTGATGTGCGTGCCGCTGCGCACGACCGACGAAATCCTCGGTGCGCTGTACGTGGACAGCCTCAGTGCGGCGGGGCGTTTCAACGAGTCGGATCTCGAGTTGCTGGCGGCGATTGGCAACCAGGCCGGGGTCGCCATGCACCGCGTCCGCCTGATGGGACAGCTGGAACGGCTGCTGCTGGACACGATCAAGGCGATCGCCGCGACGATTGACGCGCGCGACGGGTATACGCACCGCCACTCCGAACGGGTTGCCGCCCTCACCGCGCAGCTCGCCGTCGAACTCGGGCTCACCGAGCCTGAGCGCCAGACCGCGGAGCTGTCGGCGCTGCTGCACGACGTCGGCAAGATCGCCGTGCCCGATTCCATTCTCAACAAGCCCGGAAAACTGACACCCGAAGAGTTCGCGGAGATGCGCAAGCACCCGGCTCACGGCGCCCAGATTCTCGGCAACATCCAGAGCGCGACGATCGCGGCGGTGCTTCCCGGCGTTCAGCACCACCACGAGAAGTGGGACGGCAGCGGCTATCCGGACGGTCTCGAGGGCGACGCGATCCCGTTCCTCGGGCGGTTACTGGGCGTCGCCGATTTCTACGATGCGCTGACCTCGGCGCGTGCGTATCGCGCCGCCATGCCCGCGGAAGAGGCGATCAAGTTGATCGCGGACGGCGCCGGGAAGCACTTCGACCCGGCGGTCGCGGCAGCGGCCATCCGTCTCTTCCAGCGGGGCGCCCTCCACGTCGAGGCGATGCCATCCGAGATTCGCAAGGTCCTGAACATGAAGGAGCAGCCGTAGTGGCCATGCTTCTCGCGTTGGTCCTGGCGCTGACCTCGGGGCTGGGCGTGACGGCGTCGGTGGCTCCGGCCACGTCGCAGGCCGCGCCCGCTCCGCGATTTGCCACTTATCCCGTGGACCTGCGGGTGACCCCGACGCTCGCGGGCGTCAGGCTGCGCCTGGGCATCATCCATCCGCGCACCGGCGCGGTCGTTCGCAAGTTCGCGATCGTTCACGAGCGCCCGCTCCACCTGTTCGTCATCAGTCAGGGGCTCGAGTTCTTCACCCACGAGCATCCCCTGCAACAGGCGGACGGCGTCTTCATGCTGGACGTCACACTGC
>JANPCT010000484.1:0-1856 GCA_031431095.1 Acidobacteriota bacterium
GGTGGTCGCTGGCCGCCATGGGCACCGGCCTGGCGCGGTCGGCGATGAGCTTCGGGTTCGCGCGTTTCATGCTCGGCGTGGGCGAGGCGGCGAACTTTCCCGCCTCGATCAAGACGGTGGCGGAATGGTTCCCGAAGAGCGAGCGGGCGCTCGCGACCGGCATCTTCAACTCGGGCACCAACATCGGCGCCGTGGTGGCGCCGATCGCCGTGCCGCTCATAGCGGCGACCTGGGGCTGGCGCCCGGCCTTCTATCTGACCGGGCTGCTCGGATTTATCTGGCTTGTCGTTTGGTGGGCGCTGTATCAGACAGCGGCGCTGCATCCCAAGCTCGGACCCGCCGAACGGAAATACATCCTCGACGGAATCGAGGAGCCGATCACTGCCAGGGTGCGACTCGGCGAGCTGCTGGGTTACCGGCAGCTCTGGGCGTTTGCGCTGGGCAAGCTGCTGTCGGATCCGATCTGGTGGTTTTACCTGTTCTGGCTGCCGAAGTTCCTCGCCTCCGAGCACGGCATCCGCGGCACCGCGCTCATCCCGTATCTGACGACGGTCTACCTCATCGCCGATGCGGGATCGATCTTCGGCGGGTACCTGTCCTCGACGCTGATCAAGCGCGGATATAGCGTCAACCGCGCGCGGAAAACCGCGATGGGGATCTTCGCCTTGTTGATTCCGTCCGTCATTGTCGCGAGCCAGACCCGGAGCGCCTGGACGGCGGTGCTGCTCATCGGGCTGGCGACCGCGTGTCACCAGGGATGGTCGGCGAACATGTTCACGCTGGCGTCGGACCTGTTTCCGCGCCGCGCGGTTGGCACGGTCGTCGGCTTCGGCGGGTTCATGGGCGGCGTCGGCGGCATCCTGATCGCGGAGTTTGCCGGACGCGTGCTCAACGCCAATCCGCGCTACTACCTGCCGATGTTCGTGATCTGCGGCACCAGCTACCTGGTGGCGCTGCTCGTCATTCACCTGTTGTCGCCGCGCCTCGAGCCGGTGCGTCTGGCGGGCGAAGCGTGACGACCGCCGCCGCGGCGGCCCGCGTCCTGACGCCGGCCGATCTGCGGCAGGCCGTCCGTGACGCGGTGCGCGTGGTTCCGCCCGGGGCACGGGTGCTCGCGGTGATTCCCGATCGCACCCGCGACGACAACACGGACCTGTTGTTCCCGATGGTGTCGCAGGAGCTCGCCGCCCGTGGCGCCAGCCAGTTCGACGCGCTCGTCGCGCAGGGCACCCATCCGCCGATGACCGACGGCGAGAAGAGGACCAAGATCGGCGCTGGTCTTGCCGACATGCCGCTTCTCGGCGGCGTGTTCGATCATCACTGGGATCGCCCGTCGGAGCTGATCACGCTCGGCACGTTGAGCCGTAGCGAAGTGGCGTCGCTGAGCGGCGGGCTGATGGATCAGGACGTGCCGGTGCAACTGAACGCCCGGCTCGCGCCCGGCATGTACGACTATGTGTTCGTCCTGGGCGCAACGGTGCCGCACGAGGTCGCCGGCTTCGCCGGCGGCGCGAAGTACTTCTTTCCCGGCGTCGCCGGCCCCGAGCTCACGCACGTGACGCACTGGCTTGGCGCCCTCGCCACCATCGAGCGGGTCATCGGCCGCGTCGACACGCCAACCCGCCGCGTCATCGAAGCCGCCGCCGATCGCGTGACGACGCCGGTGATCGCGTTCACGTCCGTATCGACACGGCGGGGGTCCGGGCTGTTGACGCACGCGCTCTTCACCGGCACCCTGCGCGAAACCGTGCGCCAGGCCGCGGCGGTCAGCTCACAGGTCCACGTCCGTTACACCGGCCGGCGCTACCGCCGGGTGATTGCGCTGCTCGACGAGCACTACGACGAGTTGTGGGTGG
>JANPCT010000485.1:0-2795 GCA_031431095.1 Acidobacteriota bacterium
CAGTGGACGCTCCAGTTCACGAACGACGACCCGAAAGCGTTCTTCGATGCGATGGCCTTCTGGGACGCAAGCCGCGGCCTCGCGGTCAGCGACTCCGTTGACGGCCAATTCGTCATCATCACGACCCGCGACGCCGGCGCCACGTGGACGCGCGTTCCGGCAGCCGCGCTGCCGTCCGCGCTGCCGAATGAAGGCGCATTCGCCGGAAGCGGCACGAACATCGCCGTCATCGACGGCAACCGCGCGTGGATCGGGACCGGCGCGTCAACACGCTGCCGCGTACTGCGGACCGCGGACGGCGGCAGCACGTGGCAAATCGCCGAAACACCGCTCGCCGCCTCAGCCTCATCGGGAATCTTCTCGGTGGCGTTCCGCGATCGCTCGCATGGGCTGACGGTCGGTGGCGACTATCGCCGCGAGAGCCACGCCGCCGACAATGCGGCGGCCACCGACGACGGTGGCGCCACATGGAGGCCGATCCATGGTCTCGGTGGATTCCGTTCGGTGGTCGCGCCGGTGCCCGGGACGAATCTCTGGTTCGCCGTCGGTCCGTCCGGGTCCGACGTGTCGGAGGACGGTGGGCGGACGTGGACGCCGATCCAGGGGGCCGGCTATCACGCCTTCGCGGTGGCACGGGGGGCGCGCGCCGGCTGGGCGGTCGGTGAGGCCGGCGCTATCGGCAGGCTGAACTGGTGACGCCGGGAGCAGGCCTGTCAACGTTTGGAGTTCACGACTCTTCCACCGCCTAACCTCGGCGGACACGCCGCTCACTTCACTCGAATCGCGAGGAGCCGCTTCTCGACGACCGCGCCGGCCCCGGCGGTGAGTTCGATCAGAAAGTCTCCGCGTCCCAGTCCGGACAGCGACATCTCCACCACGAGGGCCTCTTTCGCGGCATCTTCGGACAGCGGCAGGTCCACCGGCAGCGGCTTGCCCGTCCGATCGAGGAGACGCACCTCCCGGCGATCGAGGGTGCCGAGCACCGGAAATTCCACGCGGACGCGCTCGTTGCGCGCGAACTCGAACGTTGCGACCGGTCTCCGCGCGACGCGTGATGCGGACCGGTAGGCGATCGGCTCTCCGACCAGGCGGCCCGATTGAGGCTCGAGCACGAACCAGTCCTCGACGGCCGGCCCGCCGGCGTCCCGGAGCCGAAGCGCGACACGGGCGGGCCACTCGTCACCTGGCGTCAGCGTCACGATCGACGCATAGGCGCCCGCCTCGAGCCGGCCGTACCCCGCCGCGACCTGATGGCCGTCACGTCCGGACGCAACGACCTCGATGTCGGCACCGTCTTTCCAGCGCCCGGCTTCGATTGACTTCGCCGAGAGCTCTGCCACGATCGTGAGCCGCTTACCTGCCGCCGCGGCGTATGCCGCGAACGGGCGATTCGCCCGCTCGAGGACTGACAATGCAGCCTCCGCGGCATTTGGCGGCGCGGCCGGGGCGGGGGCACCACCGGCGGACATCGCCGCCGCCGCGCCCGACGAGAGAGCCGCGATCTCCGTGGCGGTCGGTGCGCGGTATTGCCGCCGGGCGCGCATGACCTGCCCGTTGGCTTTCAGCCGCACCTTGATGTTGCGCAGGCCGCCGTCGAACTTCGTGTTCGTCGTGTAATAGCCGAGCACATAGTAGGCAGCGAGGTCGTCGGCAACGCGTTTCAACCCGCCATTCAGGTCGTTCGTATCGACAATCGCGACGCCGTCGGTCTCGTTGGCGAGCGAGACGAGGTCGTCTGTGGCGTGCTTCAGCGCATCCATGCCGTCCTTCGTGGCAGGCGCCTGAAGGCCGCCGGGCGTCACCACATAGAAGCTGACATTCTCGTTCTTCGCGTTGCGGAGCAGCTCGCGATAGCGCGGTTCGAAGTCCATCATTGCCAGGCGCTGAAATTCCGCGGAGCAGTACGTTTCATCGACCGCGCCAAACGTGGTGCGGTCGCCACTGGCAATGCGCCCGGTCACGATTCCGACTCGCGGCGGCGCCGGCCCGCGCTTTTCGAGAATCGCGATGTTCGGCCCCCAGCGCGGCAGCAGGTTCGTCGCGAGCACGATGTTCTTCCGTTCCTGCCGCAGCGACCCGAGCTGCGCCACCAGATCGCGGAGCGTGGCATACGTCGCGTCAGCGCGCTGCCGCGCCTTGAGCTCTGCGATGATCGCGTCGCACTGGTTCTGTTTGACCTCGCCGCAGCCGCAGCCGAGCAGGCTGTCGGCTTCGTCGTGGTCGATGATCGAGGCGCGCCACATGTCCAGGATCTGGGCGTTGGTGACGGTGCTCTTCTGCGCCAGGACCAGGTCCTTGACGGAGTTGCGGGACGTCAGGAACCCGTACAGGTCCTGGGGCCCGAGGATGCGGTCGAGGAAGTTCACCAGCGGTTGCTGGACGTGAACCAGGGCGTTGATCGGCGCGATCGGACCCTGCGAGGCGCTGAAAGCCATGTCCGCAAAAATGACGAACACGCGATACCGTGGGTCTGCGGCCAGGTCGAAGCCCTGGCGCTGCGACGAAGGACCGCGCCGCTCCGCCTCCGGTGTGAAGGTGTCGAAGCGCAGGAAGTCGAAGCTCTCGATCGTCTGCGGCTTCCCGTCCTCCAGGACTTCGAAGTCCGCGGGCTGCAGCCCCTCGACGATGCGCCCGTCGCGGAACGGATAGGCATCGACGCGGACGAAGTGCGTGCCGCCGCGAAACACCGGCCGCTGCTGCGCCTGCGTGGACTGCTGCGGTGGCGCCGGCGGCTGCGGGCCGTGCAACAGGGGAAGCAGCACGAGTGCCGCGGTTGCCGCGATCGAATGACGGTT
>JANPCT010000486.1:0-3706 GCA_031431095.1 Acidobacteriota bacterium
TCGGGTCCGCCGGCGGCGGCGACCTCGCGCGCTACCTGCTGTTCGCGGCATATCAGATCCGGTTCTGACCGTATTTTCGGCAACTGCCTGGCATCGAATGGAACGGCCTCACGAGCCGGTTCAACCGGTCATCGTCACAACCGCTGATCGTGAGCGCACCCAGCCACGCCGCCATCGACACCAACGCCTCCCTGATTACCGAACTTCGGTAAGTGCGGACGGCTGCCAGTTCGCGAACGCTCCGTCGACGTGAGTTACGGCGTGACCACGACGTTTGAGTAGAGCCACGGAGGCTGCGGCGCGGGCGCCGCTCCCGCAGTGCACATACAGGGTCGGGCTGGCGTCCACCTCGGAGAGCCGACTCCGAAGGCGCGTGTGCGCGATGTTCTGGGCGCCCGGCACGTGACGAGCGGCATGCTCAGCCGCGGTCCGCACATCGAGCACCGCGAGGGCGCTCGCTGCCCGGCGGCGCTCGAACTCATCGACGTCGATCGACTCGATCGTGGCCAGCGGGACGCCTTGCGTCGCCAGGTCCTCGACGATCGACACGGGCGCCCACCCAAGCACGCGGTCATGACCGATTCGGACGAGTCCTCGTACGGCCTCGTCGACATGGGACTGGTCGACGAGCAGAACCACCGGCTGTCCGGAGTCGAGCATGGACCCGATAATGGTGGGAAACGTCTTGTCGAGAGGCGCGTAGAACGCGCCAGGCAGATGGCCCCCGAAGAATTGTTGTCGGTCCGCCCGGGTATCGACAACCTGCACCTCCGGCTTCGCCGCCAGGTCTCGCACCTCGTGCGACGTGAGCTGACGCGGTGTCGGTACATCGCCAAGCACCGGTGGACCGACCATGTTGAGACGCTTCATCTCCGCGAAGTAGAGAGGCGGTTCGGGTTGGCCTGTCAAGATGAACTCGACGAACGCGTCCTCGCCTTCAGCCACCTTGGCGAGTGCCGGAGAAACGCGGCGCTCGTAGCCGACCGTGGATGTCGGCACGGCGCCCAGGGCTTTCCCGCAGGCACTACCCGCGCCGTGACCTGGCCACACCTGCACATAGTCGTCGACGCCATCCAGTTGACGGGCCGACGCGTACAGGCGACGGGCCGCCGTCTGCATGACACCCTGCACTCCCACAGCGGACTCGAGCAGATCGGGACGTCCAAGGTCATTGACGAACAGAAAGTCGCCTGTGACAAGAGCCATCGGGATGGATACGCCGGCACCCTCGTCCGTCACCACGAATGTGAGATGTTCCGGTGTGTGGCCAGGTGTATGCCAGGCCCGAAGTTCGATGTTGCCGACGCGGAACCGGTCCCCGTTCCTGAGCATGACAGCGTCTCGGGCATCGGCCACGGGCCACTGGTACTTCCACTCGTCGTCTCCCTCATCAGAGAGGTAGACGCGGAGATCGTCAATTCGTCCGGCCAGTTCGCGCACGCCGGAGAGGAAGTCCGCGTGGATATGCGTTTCCGCCGCGGCCACCAGTCGCAGACCTTCACGTTCGGCAACCGCGATGTAGCGATCAACGTCGCGCTCCGGATCGATCACGATGGCCTGGCCGGTTTTCTGGCAGCCGATCAGGTACGCGTATTGGGCGAGTTTCTCGTCTACGATCTGTCGAATCAACATGGCGTCGACCTCTGAAATCAATACCCAAACGGGATCAATGGGGGAGACGACCCCTGACGAGGGCGTAGAGATACGTGCCGGCCAACGCCGCGGCAAGAGGCACCACGTACACCGACTGTCCGGCGCCGAGGAGTGTGAAGATGGGACCCGGACAGGCTCCGAGGAGCGCCCACCCCAAACCGAAGACGGTGCCGCCGAGCCAGTAGCGCGATCCGGACGGCGTCCACAACTTGGGCGCGACCTGGATGCGTTCGCCGGTCGCCGAGCGCGCCTGGAGTCGAATCAGCAGGGTCTGGCTCAACGACGCCACCGCCACAGCGACGGCGATCACGCCGAACATGTGAAAGCTCTGGAAGCGGAACATTTCCTGGATGCGATACCAGGACAACACTTCCGACTTCACGAAGACGATGCCGAGCACCGTACCGGTGGCGAGATATCCGAAACCACCGAGCACGCCGGTGCGCGCTCCCGAGGTTGACGCCCCGTCCTGGTCGGTGGTGTAGTCGACGGCTGCTGTCGCGGTGACGGCCATTGCGTGTGTCCTCAGAAGATCCACGGGAGCACGAGGTGCGTCATCACCAGGCCCCCGGCGAAGAATCCGATGACGGCAATGAGCGAAGGGCCCTGCCATGCCGACAAGCCGGCGATGGCGTGTCCGGACGTGCATCCCCCGGCCCAACGCGCGCCAAAGCCCACGAGCAGCCCGCCCACGACCATCGTCAGGAATCCCGGCAAAGTCGTGAGGGCCGCCCAGCTCACAAGTGCCGGAGGCGCGAGGCCGCTCAGGTCCGTGATTCCCATAGCGCGCAGGTCCTGCACTGTCGCGCTCGATATGTTCACGACGGACCCCGGCGTGACAAGGAACCTGTTCGCGATCCAGCCGCCAAGGATGAGGCCGGCGGCGAAGATGAGATTCCAGCCTCCCTCCCGTCTCCAGTCATAGGAGAAGAACGGCAATCGAGAGCCGCTGAGGGAGCACAGGTGCCGCAGGTTGGCGGAGACACCGAACGGTTTCCCTCCAATCAACAACAAGGCCGGCACCACCAGGCCGATGAGGGCCCCGGCGAAGGACCACGGCCAGGGATTCGCGACGAGGTCACTCATTGGTTCCTTCGATGAGCCGTGCGTGTTGAAATTCGAGCATACTGGGACATTCGTAGCAGCCAACCACATGTCGAAGGAGGCAGGGATGTCAGTTGCCAAAGTATCCGAGATCAGCGCGACCTCGCCAAAAAGCTTCGAGGACGCCATCCAGCTCGGCCTGGCTCGGGCCACGAAGACGCTGCGCAATATCCGTGGCGCGTGGATCAAGGAGCAGCACGTGCGCTGTGACGGGGGGCGCATCACGGAGTATCAGGTGAACATGATGGTGACGTTCGTGCTCGAGGACTAGAACGCATCTACCGCAACGTCGCGACCATTCCGATCGGTTCCGCGGCGGGCGGTGCTTCCGCGGCGGCGAACAGGGCGAAGGCCAACGACAACCCGGCGCGCATCATGTTCAGTACTTCGCGGGTGACGCCTTCGATTTGCCGAGCTGTGCGAGAGCCTCATTGAACGCCGTCGCGAGCTTGTCGGCCGGACCGGTGCCCCAGTAATGCAGGAAGTAGATCGTCGGCTCCGTGCCCGTCATGTGGTGATGTATGGCGACCACGTCGACGCCGTTCTTGCGAAGCGCCTTGAGCACCGGCTGGACTTCGTTCGCCAGCATGGCGACGTCGCCGGCCACTGCCGCGTTGTCGTTGGTGCCGACAAAGGCGGCCCAGGTATTCAGGCCCATGCGGGCGTTGATTGGCGCGCCCATCTCGGTCAGTTTGAGGTCGTCGCGGCCGACCGTAATTTTGTAGACCGCTCCGTTCTGCTCACCTTGATGACCGGCGATCTGCGCGATTTTTGCCGTGTCGATCGCCGGCGTGGGCGTGGGAGCCGGCGCCGAGGCTGATGGCGCGGCCGGCCGATTCCTACCCTTGCCGATCAGATCGAGCGCCGGTTTCACTTTGCGCGCCAGCTCCGCCGGGCTGTCGTGTCCGTGGACGTGCATGAAAAACATGCGCGGCTCGTCCCAGAAGAA
>JANPCT010000487.1:0-4413 GCA_031431095.1 Acidobacteriota bacterium
CATTCAGTGCATCGCCCGCATCCGTCGCGGTGATGGTGAACGCCGTCGTCCCGGCGTTCGTTGGCGTGCCCGACACGACACCAGTCGCCGCATTCAGCAGCACGCCCGGCGGCAGTGTCCCCCCGGTTACGGACCAGCGGAAGGCACCGGATCCGCCCGACGCAGCAAGGGTGGCCGAATACGGCGTCCTCTCCCGGCCTCCGGGCAGCGATGCGGTCGTGATCGCGACAGCGAGCGACACGGGCGCGACGGGGATCGTGTAGCTGGCCGTGGCGCGATTCGTCGCATCCGACGCGTCAGCTGCCGCGATCGAGAAGCTGAAACTGCCGGCCGTGAGCGGCATGCCGCTGAGAAGTCCTGTCGGGGCGTCCAGCGTGACGCCGGCCGGCAGCGTGCCCGCCGTCACCGTCCACGAGTAGGCGCCGCTTCCGCCGCTCGCCAGTAATTTGCCGCTGTAGAACGAGCTCACGCGCCCGTCCGGCAGCGAGGTGGTGGTGATCGCGACCGGCACGGCCGCGACGGGGGTGGCGGTGCCTGCCTTCAACGCGACGAGGAACACATCCTGGCGCGCCCCCGTGCCCGGCTCGCCGCGAGGATCGGACCCGAGTGTCTTCTCCCAGTTGGACGTGAAGAGCACCCATCGTCCATCGGGCGAGACATTGGGCCTGGGCATGTACCAGAACGACGTTCCCGCGGCGTTGGTGTCGTTGGCGACATTGCTGCGATGATGCGCGAAGCGCCAGACGATGGGATCGACCCCGGGCGCTGCATCCGTCTGGATGGCCACGATTTCATCGTCCCACGCGCGCCACGCGACCGTGTCGGTGCCGTATCGGTACAGCCCGCTGACGAACGGGACGAGCCGGTCCGGCCGCGCATTGTTCCACGTCGAGTGATCGGCGAGCGAAACCTCTTTCGGCGTGAGGACGTGCGGCAGCAGGTCCCGCGGCGCCAGCGGCGCTGACAAGGAGCGAATCTGCCACTGCGCCGCATCCCAGCCGGTGGCGACACAACAGTCCTGGTTGACCGACACCCCGTAGCCGAATGCGTCGTGGCCGTAGGGCAGCGTTGAGACCGTGAAGTTGGTGAAGACGTTGGTCTGGGTATCCCAGAGCACCGACTGTGGCGCCTGTCGCGTGCCGCTTTGATCCGCGTTGGTCGGATACAGCGTGACGTAGCGGCCGCTGCGATCCATGTTGGCGCTGTGCAGCGAGAAGTTCAGCGGCACGCCGGTCGGCTGCCCATTGATCGTCGACGCGTAGGTGTCGAGCAGCAGGCGGTTCTGCGCATTGGCGGCATCGAAGATGACGAGATAGTGGTGCAGATCCTGGCGCGTGCCGCCGAAGATCGCCATGATGCGTTCGGTCACGCCGGCGCTGGACCTGATGCCGCCGATATAGGTGCCGGCAAGCGCGGGCGCGAGCGTGTCGAGGTCGAGCAGGCGTGAATACGATTGCGTCGTGAAGTCGTACTGATCGATCGTCCGCAGCGTGCCGCCCGGTCCGCTGTAACTCCCGTAAATCACCGAATCGCGCAGGTAGCTGAACTGCGGCTCGACATAGAACGTCAGGACGAGACCGCCCGCGCCGGTCGCGGCAGGCTGGACGCGTTGCGCCGCGCCGGTCTGCGCATCGAACGTGTACGGCAGCGCGGAGCCGCCGCCATCGACGACATAGAACCGCGATCCCGTGGCGCTCCAGGCGTTCTGGTGCGGACTCGAGGGCGACCGGTAGGACCGCTGGAGCGAATCGGGCCGGGTCCAGCCATCCGTCACGCGCGTGATCGACGACTTGAAGATCGGATCCACAATCGTACTGCCCGCAGGACCAAGCACTGCGAGCGCCGGCTTGGCGTACGGCAGGCGATCAGTGACGCCTTCATACATCCCGGTCGTCGTCACGACCGGCGCCGTGGCCGATGCCGTGGGCGGGGGCGGCGGCGGGACAATCTCCGGCGCGGCCACCACGAGCGTGGCGCCAGAGAGCGCGGCGTTGAGGGAGAACAACGTCGCGTCCAGGACGAGCGGCGCCGTGCGCGCGACGGTGCTGCGGTAGACCAGCGTGCCATTCAGCCGATACACGACGAGGCCGTGCTCAACCGCGACGCGAAAGCGGGCACCCGCGACGGCGGTGCCGTCGGCGCGATAAGTGCCGCGTTCGCGAACTTCCCACGATCCGCCCGGCCAGAAGCTGAACGCGTAATCAATCGTGGCTGACGACGTCGATGCGGACTGGTCCGCACTGAGCCCGGCGATGAGCCGCGCGTTCGCTGCCGGGACGAATTCGACGTAGCCGTCTTCCGCCAGGATCGTCGCGCTGTGCGCACCGGCGTCCGGACATCCATCGCACCCGCCCGATTTGACGAGCGACCCGTCCGTCGCGATGGCTTTGACGGGAGAGGCCCACGCGGTCAGCGTCTGCGCCGTAAGCGGTGTCACGGAACAAAGAGCTATCGCCGTCCCTGTAAGGATGTTTATCAGTTTCATTTGGAGTTGCGCGCCCTATCGCAAGCGCCGGACCACGCGTCCTTTGAATGGAACGGGGCGATTTTCTTGAGGTTCGAAGGGGAGGGGGCGCCGGAGACGAACCGCGGCCTTACAGATCAGATCGGCGCCTTACAGATTCAACCGTGATGGCGCCAGATCCAGTCGTTTCACCGTATACTGCACATCTATTCGCCTAAGACGCCGAAGTGGCGTCGCGGGGGACCCGCGTTAGTGGGGCGCATCCGGGCTGCTGCCCGGTAGAGGACTTCCAACCTCGAGCCCGTCAGCTAACCCCGCCGGCGAAATTGGAGGAAACGTGTCTTCAGCCGGTGCTCCGAGGCCGTTGCTGCCGCTTACATTGACCGCGATCGGCGTCGTGTACGGCGACATCGGCACCAGCCCCCTCTACGCGATGCGGGAATGCTTCTTCGGATCGCATTCCGTTCCCCCGACGCTCCCCAACGTCCTCGGCGTCCTCTCGCTGATCATCTACTCGCTGCTCCTGGTCATCTCGATCAAGTACATCGCGATCGTCATGCGCGCCGACAACCACGGCGAAGGGGGCATTCTGGCCTTGACCGCCTTGTTGCCGGATCGGGAGGGAGCGCCGAAGCGCTGGCCGTTACTGGTGATGATGGGCATCTTCGGTGCGGCGCTGTTGTATGGCGACGGCATGATCACGCCTGCCATTACGGTGCTTGGCGCGATCGAAGGGCTCAAGGTCGCGACGCCGCTGCTCGAACCGTTCGTCGTGCCGATCACCGTCGGCATCCTGATCGGGGTGTTCTCGATTCAGAGCCGCGGCACCGATCGCGTCGGCACGCTGTTCGGCCCGGTGATGGTCGTCTGGTTCGCGGTCATTGCGGCGCTCGGCGTGATGTGGCTCGTGCGCGCGCCTGTGGTCCTGACCGCGGTTGACCCGCGGCACGCGGTCGCGTTCTTCCAGGTTCACCGACTGCATGGCTTCGCGGTGCTCGGCGCGGTCTTCCTCGTCGTGACCGGCGGCGAAGCGCTGTATGCCGACATGGGGCATTTCGGCAAGCGGCCGATCCGGATCGCCTGGTTCGGGCTCGTGCTACCGGCCCTGCTGCTCAACTACTTCGGCCAGGGCGCGCTGCTGATCACCAATCCGTCGGCGGCGTCGCAGCCCTTCTTTCTGCTCGCCCCGCAATGGGCGCTGTACCCGCTCGTCGCGCTTGCCACGTTCGCGGCCATTATCGCGTCTCAGGCGTTGATCTCCGGCGCGTTCTCCTTGACAAGACAGGCGATCCAGCTGGGGTTCTGTCCGCGCCTCGACATCGCCCACACGTCGTCCGACGAGATCGGCCAGGTCTACGTCCCCAGGGTGAACTGGGCGTTGATGGTCAGCACCATCCTCATCGTCATCGGATTCAAGTCTTCGACGGCGCTCGCCGCCGCGTATGGTATTGCCGTCACGCTGACGATGATCATTACCGCGGTGCTGCTGCATGTCGTCGCCACGGAGCGCTGGCATTGGCCGCGGCCCGTCGCGTTTGCCGTGACCACGATCTTCCTCTCCGTCGACCTGGCGTTCTTCGGCGCCAACGTCTTGAAGATCCTGCATGGCGGCTGGCTGCCGCTCGTGATCGGCGGCATCATCTTTACCTTGATGACGACGTGGAAGACCGGGCGCGGCATTGTCGCGGCGCGGCTGACCGCGCGGGCAATTCCGCTCGACCGGTTCATGGCGGCGGTCGCCGAGCGGCCGCCGGCCAGGGTCCCCGGCACCTCTGTGTTCATGACCGCGCAGCCGCAGGGCACACCGGCGGCGCTCGCTCACAATCTCCGCTACAACAAAGTCCTGCACCAGCACGTGGTGCTGCTGATGGTCACGACGCGGCAGGTGCCGCACGTCGCCGAGGAGGAACGGCTGTCGATCACGGATCACGGCAGCGGCGTGGCGGAGC